>CACZSO010000201.1 GCA_902783795.1 uncultured Eubacteriales bacterium | reverse complement strand
ATCGTCCATAACAATACCCGCAACTCATTTTGAGATAATAGGCAACAAAAAACGGACTGCTGTAAAACAACAATCCGCTTTTGTTTGTCAACCCGCTCAGACAGATGCCAAAGTCGTTTTGATACAAAACTTTCTTATGAGCACCCGCCATTCGGCCGCGCCTTATTTTTACCTTTTTATTGATCCTTTTCTTTTCTGCAAAAGTACTAATGCCATGGCAAAGACCAGGATGATAACGGCGGCTCCGATGAAAGAAGACTCGTAGCCATAACTTTTCACAAAGAAGCTGCCGATGATGGGGGCCACTGCATTACCCACGTTCTGGCCTATCTGGATGGTACTGGCCGCCACACCGGCACGGGACTTATCCAGAGATTTCACTGCCGTCGCCTGTAAGGACGGCGTTCCATTACCCTGTCCCAAGGCTTTGAATCCAGCGGCCACCAGCATCATTCCCAGAGAATAGCTGATGCCGACCACAGCCATGCCCGCCGCCGCAAAGACCACGGAGGGGATCAGGATAAAGTACGGGCCCTTTTTATCCAGCAGTTTCCCGGTAATGGGCTTGGTAATGACCATGATGATGGAGTAGACCGTAAAGAATATGGAAATACTCGGGATCGCCCGCTCATTGGCTATGATCTTCAGATAGGTGGAGACCATGCCGTTGCCGGCGGAAAACAGCGCTGCCACCAGCATGAAGTTTAAAAATTCTATCGCAAAGATATCGCTGAAATGGAATTTCCTCTTCTCCGCCACGACAGCGCGGGGCTCTTCTTCATATTTCAGGAAGATCAGGCAGATCATGCAGGCCAGGGCTAAGGCACCGGCTGCCCCGAAAGCTGCCCCGTGTCCGAACCTGTCCGAAAGTGCGATGCCGATGGCAGGTCCCGCCGCCTGGGCGATGATATTGGCCAATGCCGCATAGCCTAAGCCTTCACCCATGCGTGCCTTGGGCACAAAGGTGCTGGCAAAAGCGATGGAGGTCACGGAGATGATGGAGAAGCAGACACCGGTGCATAATCTCAGCACGATCAGGCCTGTGGGACTCTTTACAAATCCGTGGAGGATCAGGAAGATGCCGTAGCCGATATCCGCCAGGATCAGCAGCCGCTTCTTATTCACCCGGTCTGTCATAAAGCCGGCGATGGGGCAGATGACCAGAGATGTCATACTCATGAGACCCGCAATGGTGGAGGCCAGAGTCAGTTCAGCCCCGAGTTTCAGCGCATATTCTGTCACCAGGGACAAAGTCATATTGCCGGCCGCCGCATTCAGGGTGTTGATCAGAATGACGGTGATAAAAGGCATCGTCCAGAGAGTCGCTTTCTTCTTCATTTCTATAATATCTCCCTTACTCTATAATTTCACGACCCCTCATCAGCCGGCTTCTCCCATGGGGTGGGGCCTGGACCCTCCTCTTCAGGGAATATGGCTGTCCAAAGGGCAAACTTAAATCAAAAGAACAGTAATATCATACCATAAAACCGAAGATCAGGAAAGAAAAAACGCCCGGCGAAACTGTAGAAAATAACAGCCCGCCGGGACATTTTTTTATGCAGTACGGCTTATTTTAAGCCATTTTTTCATTACTCCTGCCTATTTAGGCATATTTACCGGATGACCGTGGTATATACGGTGGTCCCTCCGGCGGATGTCTGCTTCCAGAAATAGATGCCGGTGGAGGCCGAGCGGTTCATCATGAAATACTTGCCGGAGGAGAAGGCCAGGTACGGATAATTCCGGCTGCCGGTATTGGAAGCCTTAACGGAAGTTCCGTTCATGGCCAGGGTCCATGAGCAGTAGCTGGAGCTTAAAGAAGTATTGCTGTACAGATAATTGCTCTTGTTCGCCAGATAAGTTCCGGTGGAAGCACTCTTGATGCTGTACTTACGGTTGTAAGAGCTGATGGTAAACACATAAGCACTACTCACGTTCGTCAGTACATTGCCGGACAATGTCATGCCGGTGGATACATAAGCTACGGCGCCGCCGGCAGAAGCGGATTCATACTTCGTGTTGCCGGACAGACCCTTCAGGGCATACAGTGAGGAAGCGGTGTTGCCGTAGGTGATCACATAATTGCCGCTCCAGTCAGAGGGTGCGGAAGTCACCAGCTGGTAACCCACTGCACCGCTGCCAGTCACGTGGCTGTACAGCGCCTTCAGCGTGATATTGGCGGTGGGGGTGTAGGCGCCGGTCAGCACTGTGGGCTTCGCAGACACATTATCGTAATCAGCGGTGACCCAGCCTAAGAAGGTGTAGCCGGAGGGCGCGCCGGCAGTGGGCAATGTAATGGCGCTGTTGGAGTTGCAGCTCATGGATGCCACGGCAGCGACGCCTGCAGGTACGGAAAAGCTTACGGTGTAGTCATAGCCGGTGGCTGCTGTGTAGCTGTCCTTGAAGCTGTAGCCGCAGACCGTGCAGGTATGGGTGGTGTAGCCTTGGGATGTAGCTGTCGGAGGTGTTACTACATCCTTATAAGTGCAGTTCTGGGTCTCTGTCACACCGCAGCTGCAGCTATGGCTGTGAGTGCCGTTATTGTTAGAAGTCCAACTGCCAAAGGAGTGTACATGAGGCTCCGGAGTTGAGGCGGACGGGCTGGTGGTGTAATAAGTCGTGCCGGCCGCGCCCTGCTTCCAGAACCAGATGTCAGCGCCCTGGCTGGAGTTGAGCATGAAGTAATTATTCGAAGAGTATGCCAGGTACGGATACCTGCTGCTGGCGCTGTTCGAGGCACTGACACCGGAGGATGTCATGGAAAGCGCCCAGGCACCGCTGGAGGTGCTGATGGTCTTATAACTGTAAAGATAATTGCTGCGGCTCACCAGGTAAGTTCCGGTAGAGGCATTCTTGATGGAATACTTGCCATTATAAGCGGCAATGTTGAAAACGTAGTTATTGCTGACATTGGAAAGCTCATTGCCAGACAATGTCATGCCTGTAGAGGAAAGTGCTGCGGCGCCGCCGGCGGAAGCTGATTCATACTTCGTATTGCCGGACAGACCTTTCAAGGCCATAAGCGAGCTGCCGCTGCCGTAGGTGATCACATAATTGCCGCTCCAGTCAGAAGGCGCGGAGGTAAGCCGTTCGTAAACCGTCGTGCCGCTGCCGCCCTCGGTCTTCTTATACACCGCATACAGAGTAAGGTTTGAATTGACCCTTAAGACTGCGCCGGGATCATAGTAAGAAGGCTTTGCCGTGGTCTCAGCCACTTCTGCAGAAGCCCAGCCTGCAAAGGTCCAGTTATCTACTGCCGGTGCCGTGGAAAGCAGGGTGACACTATCGCCGGCATAAGCTGTCGCTGTATTATACACACTGCCGCCGGCCTTGTAAGTAACCGTAACGGTGGTCTTCTGGGCGAAGTTGATCTGGATGGTGCAGTCAGAAGAAGGATTCACCGTAAAGACATTGCCGTTCTGAGTGACGGTGGCACTGCCGCTCTTCACCTGATAGCCGGCGACATAGCAGCCGGTCTTGGGAGAGGCGGTAATGATATTCCCGCTGACAGAAACGGTACCGTAATTTGTATTGTTTGAAACGGCGCTTACTGTATAAGAAGTCTGTGCGCCGAACAGGGACCAAGTGGAATTTACTGTCTGGACCGCATCCACTTTGCCCTGTCCCGGATAAGCATCTTCCGAAGATACCACGATGGGGAAGGCCACTTTATTGGATTTTGCCTGGGACAGAGAATAGGAACTGTAAGCCGGATCCCAGCTGCCGTTGGCGGATTTGGCCTTGGAAATAGCGGTGGCCAGATTATCACCGTCCTTCACATAACCCAGGATGGCCTGCATGTAGACTTTCTCACCGGCGAAGGAGACAGACTGTGAATATCCGTAAACAGCTTCGACGCCCTTATTGCGGAGGCCTTTATACATGCTGTCCGTAGCCATGCCTAAGCAGATGCCCATGTAGACCAGGCTGTGAGGCGCGTTGGAAGTCATGTGGTTTGCGATACAGGTGCCGCTGACGTAAGCATAGCCGGAGCCCTTCAGGCAGTTGTAATAAGTGCCGTAGGTACCGGTCTGCGCTGCTGTATCAGCACTGGTGATGCCTGCATTCGAGGTCAGGCACAGGTAAGAACAGTTGGCCCGGCTGGTGTAGTCACCGTTGCTGCCGGAATAATCCGTAGTGCCGTGAGAGTCCATGATGACCAGACCACAATTCTGGATGGCCTTCGCTACATTGTCCACCGTAGCATTCGTCATGGAATAACGGTAGGAAGATGAGCCGCCGGTGGCCTGATACAGAGTCTGCCACATGGATTTATAATAAGGTGAATAGTTGCGGAATGAACTGTCAGCATAACTGGAATTTGATTCCCAGTAAGGCTGGATCAGACCGATCTCGATAGAAGTGGGTGATCCGCCGTTCAGTTCAGCCACGGTGCCCCCAAGCTCTGCCGCCAGAAGCTCCGCTTCTGCTTCTATGGCAGCGATCTCAGCTTCTGCAGGTGCCTGCGAGGTATTATGCAGCTCTGCTTCCATTCTGGGATCGTAACAGCAGGGGATGCCGGTGGTGGTCATCCAGACCAGGAAATTACCGTTCTCCTGAAGGCTCCCCTCTACATAAGTAGCTGAGTTCTTGATGATTTCTTTGACATCCGGGACTAATGCAATGTAATCCGCTTCTGTCAAGGCACTGATGCCGCCCACGGCCATAGCCTGGCTGGAGCCTTCTGTGAGTGCCGAAATACTGGCAAACACATCGCTGTCGATCATCGCGTAATCCAGCTCACTGTAGACAGTCGTCAGACGGTCTTTAACCGTAAAACCAGTGGCTGCCTGAGCCGATGCCGGCAAAAGGCCCAGAATCAGGACCAGGGTCAGAAGAGAAGATACCAGATGCTTTAAATGCTTTTTCATGTTTTACCTCCCTTTGTTCTATCAGACGGCTCATAGCCGGCTGATGGCGGATATGATTTCATATCCTGATTATTATTCAAACAAGCCGTTATTTATCAAATGTCCCCAAGCCTGTTTGTGAATAAATATTATAATAATCACTTTATATTCATTTGTAAAGTGCTTTTTTAAATAATCATCTACTTTTTATGAATATAACTATTCATCGTATTAATCATTTTTTTCCTCGTTCAGAATCTACGCCCCTTTTACTACTTTCTTCTTTTGGGGCCGTGTTTTTTCTCTCTCTAATGCCTGAACCGAGGATTAAACACGGCCCCCGTTACTACTTTCTCCTTTCGGGGCTGTGTTTTCTCTCCGCCTAATGCCTGAACTGCGGATTGAACACGGCCCCCGTTACTACTTTCTCCTTTCGGGGCCGTGTTTTCCTCGCAAAGGTCCATAAAGGCAGATATATTCCAGAACTGCTGAGGTATTCTGTACTTTCTAATACTCTTATAGTGTTTACCCCCTATCTTTCTTCTCCCTAAACGTAAAATAATGTCGATAAAACAAAATATGAAAGCTAATCATATTTTTCCTTAAAACATGGCATCTTCATTGACAAATAAAAGCCAGAACGACTATAATATAGATAGATATCAGATACGTAAAAAGGAGGATGCACATGAGATTTGAAGACCGGACAGTCTGTGTAGCGGCCAGCGGATCAGACGCAGGTATCGCCTGTGCCTTGAATTACCTGGCCGAAGGCGCAAAAGTTGTGCTGTATTATGATGAGCCGGAGCGTGTCGCTAGTCTGGAGAATGACCGTCTGAAGCTGGTCAGGATCCAGGACTTCAAAGATGCGGCCGAGCTGATCAGCACTGGTGAAGAGATCGCCAGAGAGTATGAAAAGATCGATGTCTGCGTAGCGGCCATCACCCGGCCGGATTCCGACAAAGGAATCGATATGTCAGAAGAGGAATACCAGGAAATGCTGAAGACCATTTCTTCCGGTACCCTTTTCTTCATCCAGCCGCTTTTGAAAAACATGATGGACCATGATTACGGCCGTGTGGCCATCGTCATGTCCTTAGCCGGACGGATCAACCTTCCGGGCGTTTCCCCTGCCTATGCGGCTGCTAACGCGTCATTAGGCGGGATCGTCAGGAACATCGGCTCCACCGCCGGCGTTCATTTCGTGACCGCAAATGCTGTGGCCGTAGGCCCGCTTTCTGATGGTTCTTATCAGGCAGGCACCGGGGATGTCCAGGGTATTATCAAAGGCCATGAAGTGGGGACACCGGAAGATGTAGCAAAAGCCTGTGAATATCTGACGTCAGAACTGGCTTCCTGGACCACCGGGGAGATCCTGGACTTAAACGGCGGCAGATTTATGATTTAAAGACGGAGGTCAATGATGCAGAAATTAGCGAACAGAACAGCCGTCTTTATCGGCGGCGGATCCGCAGTAGCGACCGTGGCGCTAAGGCACTTCATGAAAGAAGGCGCCAATGTCCTTTTAGTGGATGTAAAAGATGAGTATTTTGAACGCTCCCTTCCGGAGCGTCAGCAGTATCCGGACCGGATAAAGACCATGGTAGCTTCCTGCACGGTGCCGGAAGAAATGGCACAGGCCATGGCTTATGCAAAGGAAGTTTTCGGAAAGATCGATATCCTCTGCTACTATTCTGGTTTCCATGGAATGGGCAATATCATGACCGTCCCGGAGACCCAGTGGAACATTGCCCTGGAAGTCAACTGTTTCGGTTTCTATAACGCTGTGAGGGCCGTGTATCCCTACATGAAAGAGAACCAGTACGGCCGGATCATGAACTTTGCTTCTATCGGCGGCCGGGCTAACCGGGGCGTGGCCATTACCTATGCCACCTCCAAGGCAGGGACCATCGGCCTTACCAGAGCATTGGCCATGGCACTGGCAAAAGACGGCATCACCATCAATTCCATGGCACCGGCTTCCCTGGATACTTCTGAATTTGAGCGGATCGCGGAAAAAGATTCCGTGCCCATGAAACGCCCGCCCATGCCGCCTCCAGGTGCTGGCGGACCGGGAGGCCCCGGAGCCACCCGCGGCGGATCCTTTATCCCCGACAGACCTATCGCAGATCTTAACGAGATCGCCCATGTGATCGTTTTTATGTGCAGCGATGATTCGGCATTTCTTACCGGCGACTGCCTGGACATCAACGGCGGCCAGTACATGCAGCCTTAAAAAGGAGGAGAAGACCATGAGATTTGAAAACAAAAAAGTAGTGATCGCTTCCTCCGGCGGAAGCATCGGCTTAAGAACAGCCGGATTAATGGCAGAAGAAGGCGCCTGTGTAGCCCTTGTCAGCCTTCCCCCGGAGGGGAAGGTGTCAGCGCAGCTGACGGATGAGGTGGCCTGCGAAAACATCGTCTCCTACACCGTTTCCGACTTCGCCTCTGAAGAAGAAATGGAAGCCTTAAGTAAAAAGATCCTGGAAAAGATCGGCACCGTAGATGTGATCGTTACAGCCCTTATCGATAAAGCACCGGAAGGCGAGTGGAACGAGATCAGCGATGAGGACGCACACAAGACCGTCCGAAACATCCTGACCGGAGCTGAGACCGTCCTTAAATTCTTCCTGCCGCCTATGATCGAAAAAGAAAGCGGCCATGTAGTCATCGTAACCTCAGTGGCGGGACGGACCAATGTGCCCGGTACCCCCTGGCCGGAAGCATTGGCTTATGCAGGCCTGGGCGGTGTGATCAGAAACGGCGCTACCGTCTTCGGCAAGAATTCCGTAACCTTCAACGGTGTAGCTGTAGGACCGGTGGAAGGTATGGATCAGCCTGCCTATATCACAGAAAACGTGTCAGGGATCTGGGGCCGGAAAGCCACCGGTGACGATGTGGCGAATGCAGTGATGTATCTGTCCGATGATCTTTCCTGCTGGAATACAGGCGAGATCGTGGATCTGAACGGCGGATTTTTCGCACTGTAAAGGAGGCTTAAGATGAATAGACTGATCAATAAAACAGCGGTTTTTGTGGGCGGCGGCTCATCGGTAGGCTCTGTCGCCTTGAAAAGCTATCTGGAAGAAGGCGCGAATGTGGTCCTCGTCGATATTGACGAGAAATATTTTGAAAGAACCCGGGAATTAAGAGAACAGTACGGTCCTGGACGGGTGGCTACCTTCATCGGCGCCTGCACAAATCAGGCCGATATGGATGCAGCCATGAAGTTCGCCGTGGATACTTTTGGGAAGATCGATGTCCTGATCAACCTGGCAGGTTTCCACGGATCCGGCCATGCAGAAGATATCGTGGAAGAACAGTGGAACCTGGCCATGGACGTGACCTGCTCCGGCGCCTACCGCGGCATCATGGCAGTACTGCCCTACATGAAAGCACAGAAAAGCGGGCACATCGTCAACTTCACGTCTTTAGGCGGAAGAGGCAACCGCGGCGTGGCCGTTTCTTATGCGGCCTGGAAAGCCGGCTGCACCGGTATGACGAAAGCCTTCGCCATGGCATTGGCGCCTTACGGCATCTCCGTCACGGCCTTCGCCCCCGGCACCCTGGACACAAAACAGTTCGAGCGGATCCCGGAAAAAGGTTCCGTTCCCTTCAAGATGCCCCCCGGCGGTTTCCCCGGCATGCCCGGTTTTAAAGGCCCCGCCCTGTATAACGGACAGTCCGTCATCAAAGACCGCCCCATCGCCACTTTGGAAGAGATCGCGGGCGCCCTGGTGTATTTAGGCAGCGACGAATCCTCCTACCTCACCGGCGACTGCGTAGACATGAACGGCGGCATCCTCATGCAGACATGACCCCACTCACCCGCCAACCCGCCTTCCCCTCTGGGGAAGGTGTCAGCCGCAGGCTGACGGATGAGGCAAAGCCTTCCCCTCTGGGGAAGGTGGCCCGAAGGGCCGGATGAGGTTGAGGAAGGTGTCAGCCGCAGGCTGACGGATGAGGTGTAGAAAGGAGCAACTATGCGTAAACTTTGGAAAGGTATGTTTATGACGCCCCATCTTTGGGAGTCCATCTACATGGCTTACCGTGCCGGTTATGACGCGGTGGGCGGCATGCTGATGGGCCGGGGCGGTGAGAAAGGTGAACTGATGCAGAACCCTGCGCTCTGGACCAATGTCCAGGAAGCCCTGGACAGGACCGGTATTTTCTTAAGCGGCCTGGGCAACTGCATCATCGATGATAATGATAATCTCCACCCCTTCGGGATGGGAAAATCCCCGGATCCGAATGATATGCGGGAGATGTTTGAATTTGCTGCGGATCATGGCTGGCAGGGCGGCGTCCAGACCTCCGTCTGGACCACCAATGAAGACCTGGCCATAGAGAAATTCGCAAAGATCTGCGATGTGACGGCAGAATACGGTTTTACCGTCAATCTGGAATTTGTAGCCTGGGGCGTCTGCGATACATTGGCCAAAGCCAGGAAGATCCTGGAAGCGGTGAATAAACCCAACGCCCGCATCACCATGGACCTGATGCACATGTATTACATGGACGTAAAGCCGGAAGAGATCGAAGCCTGCCCTGCAGAATGGTTCGGTGAATACCATATCTGCGACATGCCGCACGTGGAATTCCCCACAGAAAAGGAAGCCCTGGCAAAGGAAGGCCGTTCCTTCCGCCTCTTCCCTGGAGAAACCGGCATCGACCTGGCCAAGTGGATCCGCGTGATCCCTGACAATGTCCTGGTCACACCGGAGATTCCCAACCGGGAACGCACAGAAAAATGGGGCGCCTTCGAATACGCCTGCCGCACTCTGGAAGCTTGTAAGGAATACTACAGAAAGAACAATATTCCACTGTAAGGCACTTTTTTACAAAGCACAAGGCCGCCGGGCTCCTGCCCGGCGGCCTTGTTTTTATCCTGCGTGTTTTACGCCGGACATTACAGTTTATTCCCTCACCGGTGAATATACAGTTTTATCTGATCCGGTTCCCCATCACCCTGGGCCATACAGAAGAACTCCCATCCGTAACGCTCATAAAACCCTATATGATCTGTCACAAGATAAAGCGGCGGACAGAAATACAATTCTTCCACTATATACTCCTTAAGGGATCACATCATATTCTCACTGTCTGCTTTCTTTTTCTTATCTCTCAAACAGCTTCAAAAGCTTTACTTTATACTCACCCTTCTTTCCTTCATAGGGATGTTCCCTGAGCTTAAGGTTCATGTGATTTGACCCATACAGTACCGTGGATGGGTGGGTGAATTCCCGGAAGCCCCACTCTCCGTGATAAGCCCCCATGCCGGAGTGGCCAGTACCGTTGAAAGGCACGCCTTTTACCATCAAATGCACACAGACTTCATTGACACAGCCGCCTCCGTATTGCTGGGAAGTCATGACTTTTTCCGCCCACTTCTTATCCTTCGTAAACAGATACAGGGCCAGGCCATGCTCTCTTTCACCGACAATCTCCAGCAGCCGGTCTATTTCAGCATCTTTATATGGCACCACCGGAAGCAGCGGGTTAAAAAGCTCATGCTGCACGATCTCTTCCTCAACTCCCACCGGATAAATGATGGCAGGCGCGAACTTCAGAGTCTCTTCATCCCCCTGCCCGCCGAAAATGATCCTGTCTTTATATTTTTCCGCTTCCCTCACACAGGCGTCATATGCCCCTTTTCCGATGAGGCGCGGATATTCCGGGTTCTTCAGCGCATCCTCCCCGATCTGCCGGATAAAGGCCTGTTTCAGCTCTTCTATGAAGGTTTCCGCCACCTCTTCCGCCACGGCCACCTGGTTGATATTGATACAGATCTGCCCGCTGTTCAGCAGTTTGAAAAAGGCGATCTTCCGGGCAGCATCTTTAAGATCGGCGTCTTTTCTTACGATGCACCAGTTGCCTGTCTCTCCCCCCAGTTCCAGCGCCACTGGCGTCAGATGCTTCGCAGCCATCTCCATCACATGCACGCCTACTCTGGGCGATCCGGTGTAGAAGATCTTATCAAACCGCTCCTCCAGACAGAAATCTGCTATATCATGACCGCCGTCGATCACCGTCACGTAATACTCCGGATAAATATCGGCCACGATCTTCTGGAGCACCCTGGTGCAGGCCTGGGAT
>CACZSO010000200.1 GCA_902783795.1 uncultured Eubacteriales bacterium | reverse complement strand
TTTTAGTTTACCACTTCATAAGTGAAGTTTTGATCCCCCATCACAAGATCTCAGTTCATGAATGAGGCATACTAATCACTCTCTTCTGATGGTTTGGTATCCCATCGTATGAAATGTAATCTCTGAACTGGAGTACCAAAAAGGCTGTGGGGACGGTTTGGTACCCTTTAATCGAAGCGCAAAAACAAATGAAGTGTACTAATGTTATACAAATGAAGTTTTAGTACCCCTCCATAGTTTCTCAGCCCATGAATGAGGCATACTCATCAAAATGACCTCGAGATTTGGTACCCCTGTGAAGGAGCTATATCCTTTAAGCCGGGGTACTTAATAAAGTGTGGAATTGATGTGGTATCCTCTATTCGAAGTGAAAGAACAAATGAAGTGTACTAATGTTATACAAGTGAAGTTTTGGTCCCCCTTCATAGTTTCTCAGCCCATGATTGAGGCGTACTGATCATTCTCTTCTGACGGTTTAGTACCCCATCGTATGAAATGTGATTTCTAAACTGGAGTACCAGAAAAGCAGTGAAGATGGTTTGGTATTCTCCAGTCGAAATGCACGAACTGATGATTTGAACTGGACTATCATAAAAATTGTGGTGATGAATGAACTGCCCTGCCGGGGTTTTGGTTTCCTTGGCAGGGCAGTTTTTCGTCTATGGATGTGTGTTTTGTGATGGTGGTCAGTTTTCCGGCATAAGGTCTATGATGTTGGCGAAGACTTTTTTCCGGCAGATCAGTGTGATCACCACGGACATGACTTCTGCTATCGCTAAGCTCCACCAGATGGCGGAGAGACCGCCTATCTTGGAAAGGATGTAGGCGACGGGGAGCAGGATCACCAGCTGTCTGCAGATGGATACGTACAGGCTGTATACGGCTTTGCCCATGGCCTGGAAGAAGGATCCGGTGATGATGCAGAACCAGGCTGCCAGAAAATGGATGCCGATGATCCGGAGGGCCGGGACGCCTATGGACAGCATGGAGTCTGAGGCGTCAAAGAGCTTCAAAAGCTGTGCCGGCAGTAGTTCGAAGGCCAGAATCGCCAGCAGCATGAAGAAGGCGGCGATCTTATAGGCGTAGTTCATGGTATTGAGGATACGGCGCTTCTTCCTGGCTCCGTAGTTATAGGAGATGATGGGGATCAGGCCGTTGTTGAGACCCATGACCGGCATGAAGAAGAAGCTCTGGATCTTGAAGTAAACGCCGAAAACAGCGGCACCTGTGGATGACAGGCCCATGAGGATCAGGTTCATTCCGGCGGTCATGATAGAGCCGATGGCCTGCATGCAGATGGAGGGAACGCCTATCTTATAGATCTCGCCGATGATCTTCCCGTCGGGCTTAAAGCCTTTCAGGGACAAGCGAATATCCGTATTCTTCGTCTTGTTCCAGATGAAAGCCATGATGGCGGCTACGATCTGGCCCAGCACGGTGGCTGCTGCTGCGCCGGCGATGCCCATCTTCGGGAAGCCCAGAAGACCAAAGATCATGATGGGGTCGAAGATCAGGTTGATCACAGCGCCCGTGGTCTGAGAGACCATAGTCAGGACTGTCCGGCCTGTAGACTGCAGGAGCCGTTCGAATATGAACTGGGCATAGATACCGAAGGACATGGCCATGACGATGGTAAGGTAGGTCACGCCCTGCTCCATGATAGCGGTCTGCGTGGCATTGGTCTGCATCCGGTAAAAAGGCCTGACCAGCGTTAAGGCCGCTGTCAGAATGAACAGATAGCTGATCAGATAGATAAACAGGCCGTTCATGGCTACTTTATTTGCTTTTTCTGGATTCTTTTCACCCAGTGACCGGGAGACCAATGCATTGACGCCTACGCCGGTGCCTGCCGCGATGGCGATCATCAATGTCTGCATCGGGAAGGCCAGGGAGACTGCTGTCAGGGCTTCTTCTGAGATCCGTGATACAAAGATACTGTCGACGATGTTATACAGCGCCTGTACCAGCATGGAGATCATCATAGGAAGAGACATATTGATGAGAAGCTGCCGCTCCGGCATGACTCCCATTTTGTTTTCCTGCCCGATATGTTCAGCCATAATAAAACTCCTTCTCTAAATAAGGATAAGGCAGACATGAAGCTGCCTTATCAGAAAATAATCTCTTTAATCCCCCCTCATCCGTCTGCCTGCGGCAGCCACCTTCCCCAAAAGGGAAGGCTCTGGCTTCCCCCTTTAAGGGAAGCTGTCATACATGCGAAGCATGACTGATGAGGGGAATCCTGTATACTATGAATACATAAGGCCTATGACAAAATAGGCTAGTCTGGCCGGAAGCATTTTCACAAGGATATGGAAAACCTTATATTTTCCGCCGGCTATATAGAACGGCGCCGGATGCTTTTTCTTCGCGGCCTTCAGGATCACACCGGCCACATCATAAGGACTCATGCCGTTCTGCTCATCTTTTTCCATGGCCGCCACGGCGGACACATTCTTCGTGTAGACCCGGTCTCCCGAGGAATCTTTCCGCCGGACCGCTGTAAAGCCGGTCTTCGCATCTCCCAGCATCACTGATGTCACACGGATCCGGAAGTCTTTTACTTCATTCCGAAGGGCAAAGGCCAGAGAATTTACCGCTGCCTTGCTGGCTGAGTAGAATGCCTGATAAGGAATGGCCATTTCACCGGCCACAGAGCTGACGAACACGATGGTCCCGCTCTTTTTTTCACGCATGGAAGGCAGCACCGCCTTCGCTGTCAGGAATTCCCCGATAAAGTTTACATTCATCTGATCCCTGGCATCGGATGCGTCTGTAAATTCCACCGGCCCGGAAATGCCGAAGCCTGCGTTATTGATCAGCAGGTCTATCTTCCCGGACTTTTCCAGGATCGTGTCGACAGCCACATTTAAGGATTCCTCCACCGTCACATCGGCAGATATGCCATGGGCGCCTTCCGGGACCGTGCCACGGCGGGAAAGACCGTAGACTTCCCAGCCTTCTTTCAGCAAAAGTTCAGCCGCCGCATAACCGATGCCGGAACTGGCTCCTGTTACCAAGGCTGTCTTTTTCATAGGAAGCCCTCTTCTTTCATCAGCTCTGAAAGTACGGTTACGGCTTTTTCCAGCTGTTCTATAGAGTGCGTCGCGGAAATGGTGAACCTTAAGCGGCTCTGCCCCCTGGGTACTGCCGGGTACATGGCCGGGGGCACGAAAACACCCCGCCGGATCATTTCCTGGGACAGGTAGGCAGCATCTCTGTCAGAACCCACCATGATGGGAACGATGGCACTTTCTCCTGCCAGGCAGGTGTTCATGCCTTCCTCACGGCAGCGTCTGACAAAATATTCTATATTCCGGTGCAGCTGTTTCACCATGGTATTATCCCGCTGGATCAGCTCCACCGCCTTCATGCAGGCCGCAGCCAGAGGCGGCGAAATGCCTGCGGAGAAGACAAAGCCGTTCATGGAATACCGCAGGTATTCGATGATGGACTGGTCTGCCGCGATATAGCCGCCGCAGGTGCCCAGGGCTTTGGACAATGTTCCGTATTTGATATCGATATCTTTCGGGTCCAGGCTGAAGTAATCATCCACGCCGCCGCCGTGGTCACCGATGACTCCGCCGGAGTGAGCTTCATCCACCATCAGGAAACAGTCGTACTGTTTTTTCAGCCGCACGAACTCAGGTACCGGCGCGATATCGCCATCCATGCTGTAAACACCCTCTATAACGATCAAAACCTTATTATATTTGCCTTTGATCTTGATCAGAAGACTTTCCAGCGTCCTTAAGTCGTTGTGGGGGAAAGCCTTACTTTCAGCCTTTGAGAGGGCCACACCTTCTGAAATGGAATTATGGGAAAGGGCATCGTAAAGGATGAAATCCCCTTCCTTCATGAAGCAGCTGATAAAGCTTAAATTCGTAGCCCAGCCGCCGGTACACACGATACAGTCTTCCGTATGTTTCCAGTCCGCGATGGTCTTTTCCAGCTGCTGATACAGCGTCTTCTCACCGGCCAGCGTCCGGGACCCGGAGGCCGATGTCCCGTACTTTTTAATGGCTTCAATGGCGGCTTCTTCCGTTTCCGGATTACCGGACATGCCCAGGTAGTTATAGGATCCCAGGTTGATCACCCGTTCTCCCCGGATCACGCTGGTGTCGCCGATCAGGCTGTCATGAGGCAGGAAGTAGGGATTTTCGATATCGGAGAACAAGGCTTCCTTCCGCTTCTGGATCTCGATATATTCTGCACTGTTCCTGAAATCCGTGATCCGGTGGCTCCTAAGCTTCACCGGCCGTTCTTTCAGCCTGGTATTCTGAAGGCCGTTCAGTTTTGCGAAAATGACCCGGGCGGCCGTTTCCACTGAAGTCATGCCTTCGATCTCATCATCGGAGAAGACCAGGCCATAATGTTCCTCCAGGGCATTGATGGCGCTGAAGACTGTCAGGCTGTCTCCGGAAAGATCATTGATGAAATGTGTATCATCAGAGATCTTTTCTTCCTCCACCGAAAGCATTTCGGCAATGGTGTGGCGCACTTCTTTTTTAATATCGGAAAGCGTGTCGGCGATATGACTCTCTGCTTCTTTGATCTCCTCAGCAAAAACAGTGCCGGTGCTGTCCGGGATCTTAGCTTCTGTATAGGGGAAGGTGCCCTCTTCCAGACCCTTTTTCAGGGCAGTCCGCTTGATCTTCATGGCCGTGGAGGTAGGAAGCACCTCACCGGCTATAAGCAGACGGCGGATCTTATCGTTAGAAGAAAGGCGGCTGTTCACCTCTGCCACAGCCTTTTCCAGGGTTTCCTGGTCAAAGCCCGTCTCTGCTGCGTCATCTTTCTCCACCAGCAGGCAGACTTCCTCATATTCCCCATTCTTAATGCCCAAGACACAGAACTGCTTTACCCCGGGCAGGTTCTGAAGCTGTTCTTCAATGAGGTCAGGATAGATGTTCTCTCCGGAAGCATTGATAATGACTTCCTTCGTACGGCCCACCATATACAGGCCGGTCTCGTCTTCCCTGACGATATCGCCGGTGGCAAACCATTCATCTTTGTTCCGGGGCACTGGTTTCCCATTCACCATGGAAGCATCATAGATCACATTGCCCTTCAGGAAAAGCTCGCCTTCTCCCTCCGGCTCCAGTTTATACTTCACGGCCGGGAAAGGCTTGCCTATACTGCCCTTGACTCGCTGTTTCGCGTCCAGGGAAAGCTCAAAGGAAATGACACCGCACTCCGTCATGCCAAAGCCATTGATCAACGGGTAGCCCACGTCGTTGATGGTCTTCAGGGTAAGATAGGGAATGTGCCCGCCGCCGGAGATCAGGATACGGATCTGGGTACCCAAAAGATTCGCCTGGACCTGTTTCTTTCCTTCCTCCGGAAGACCCTCCAGAGACGCCACGGAGCGGCGGATACCAGAGGCTAAAGCGTTAAAGAACATGGGAACACAGAACAGATGGGTGACCCCGTGGCGGCGGCAGGCCTCAAACACAGTCCTCACACTTCTGTCCCTTAAATAGACGATGGTCTTTCCGGTCAGCGAGTATAACAGGTAGACTACGCTGAAGCCGAAAATATGGTTAAACGGCAGAAATGCCAGCTGCTTCACCGGTGTCCCTTCCACAAAAGGCAGGTCCGGATTCTTCTTATAGGCACTTCTCCAGGATAAGATCTGGCTGACGATATTAGTTTCATTAAACTTAAAGATCCGGGAGGCGCCTGTGGTGCCGGAGGTGCATAACAGGATATTCTTTCCCCAGACTTCCCGGCCTTTCCTGCCTTCCTTTAACAGCAAGGCAGTATCGATGAAGGCATGGTCATTCGGCTGAAGCGGCCGGTCTGCCACATAATGCTTAGCGCCGGCTTCCTTCAGGATGGCCTGGATCTGCTTCGGATCCACGCCGGGGCTTAACAGAAGCGGCTCCGCGCCGGCCATCAGCAGGCTCCAGAAATAGACCGGCCAGTCCATGCAGGTATCACAGATGAGCCCTACGATGTCCCCGGTTCTTATTTTTCTTGTCCGCTGAAGATTACCGCAGGCAATCCCTGCCATCTCTGCATATTCTGCATAAGTCCTGGACACCAGATTCCCTTCCTTGTCCGTAAGTTCAGACGCGGTATCTGATCCATAACCTTCCATGATGGCAAACATCCCCTTATACGTGGGCGTTTCTTTCAGCCGGGCAAGCATGCTTTGCCACACTCCTGCCATAAAAATGACCTCCCCGTTCTTTTGAGTAGACGTCCCTTTATGATACCTTATGCGGCCATGAAAGTCAAGTGAGCTTGCATAAGACAGCCGCATTTTCATGAGAATTAACCAAAAAAGCCGCTGAAATACAGCGGCTTTTAAACATGCTTATGACCCTTATCCCTTCCACAGGCTGTGAAGGTTGCAGTAAGCGTAAACGGCTTCTACTTCATCGCCCGGAAGCAGCGGGAATACTACCTGGGGCTCATCACCGGGCTTTAAGGCTTTTCTCTGGTTCCCGGTGCTGGTCTTTAAAGAGACCCATTCAATATAATGCTCTTCCAGCATAGGATGGGGAGCCGCGCCGATATTCACGATCACCTTATTATCTTCCACTTTCCACACCGGCACATGCTTCTCCAGCGATGCATCTGTGGTCCCGGGGATGATCTCTTCCATGGGCTGTCCGCAGCACATGATGTCACAGCCTTTTTTCTTTACGATCGCTACCATCTGACCGCATTTGGCGCAGCGGAAAAATCTCATATCCATTAATAGTTCTCCTTTTCGTAAGTTCTTATACAGTTATTCTACCATAAAAACGTAAAAAAGCAACTGATGGAGGTCATTCCTCCAAGTCCTCTTCTTCCGCGTCTTCTTCCTCTTCCCCGGCATCCTCTTCATCTTCCGGAAGCTCATTCTCAGTATCTTCCTCAAAGTCTTCCGTCCCGGATCCTTCCGCAAGCTCTTCAGGTCCTTCTGTTATGTCATCCTCTGCCGGGTCTTCTTCCGGTCCTTCTTCCGAGATGCCTGCTGCTTCTTTCATTTCAAGCTTTCTTCTTTCTGCGGCTTCTTTTTCCCGGCGGTTCTTTGTGACCACCACCAGGATCAGGATCAGCAGGATGATAATGACGATGACCAGGACCACAGCTGCCATGATGAGCAGCTTTTTCAGATCCCACAGTTCAAAAGTAAACTGGACATCGGTGCGTTTTCCTAAAGCCACATTCCATACATAGGTACGACCGTCCTCTGACACTGTATCCGCATTATAAGAGACAGCGCCTTTCGGCAGGGTCACCTGGAAAGTGATCTCAAAGGATTCATCCACGTAAGGCATCATCTCTGCGATATCTTCATCCGTCACATCGCCGGAAAGGTCATAGCACATGGATGCGGTATAGATACTCTTTAAAAAGCCTTTCCTGACCGTAAAGAAGACAGGCTCCATCTCATCTTCCTGGGTCATAAAAAGGAACAGGTCTAAAGGTTCCCGCTCTCCTTCAAAGCCAGATAACCGGTCAATATGTACTTTTTCCATAGAGACCCTGATGCCGCTGAATTCATCTTCTTTGCAGTCTTCCACTGTAAATCCGCTGTTTTCCAGCCGCTCCCGGACTTTCAGAAAAGGATTTTCCTCCATGAGTTCTATCATGGAGTCCTGGTACATATAGGTGCCGCTGATGGATACATTGCCCGTAAAATCCACGGACATCTGCATGTTGCTTTTCACGCAGGATGTCAGTACAAGGCACAGAAACAGCCCTGCCGTCAATAAACTGAAAATACGTTTTGTCATACTTTTATGGTCATTAGTCCCGTTTCATGTCGTAATCAACGTAGGCATCCACCTTTTTCCCGGAACGCTCGTTATACACAAATTCACACTCCAGATAGGCCTGGATCAGCTCCTTGCCCAGCATGTTGCCGGTGACCTGGGACCCTAAAGTGATGATGTTGCAGTTATTGCTTAAACAGGCTCTCTTGGCGCTGTACACATTCCAGACATTCGCCGCATAAGCGCCTTTCACCTTATTCGCTGCCAGCATCACACCGATGCCGGTGCCGCAGAAAAGGATGCCCCGGTCGAATTCGCCGGCCGCCACTGCTTCTGCTGCCTTGATGGCTACATTGGCATAGATGGGGTCATCTGACCCGAAATCTGTCACCTCATGGCCCAGACTTTCCACAAATTCCTTCATTTCCTGCTTAAAGCTCTCCGCATTCGGATCGCAGCCCATAACTATCTTCATAAAAGCCTCCTTATTCTTTCTTCAGCACTTCTTTTTTTATTTCCAGCAGCTTCTTCATAGGGCTCTCCTGGTCCCTTCCGAAAAAGTCATGCAAGGTCACATATTCCTGATAGAGTTCATCATAGATCTTTGTATGTTCAGGATCCGGTCTGTATGTCTTCACCGCCGGCTTTACCAGCATCTTCACCGCTTCCTCATAAGTATCACAGCCGCCATTCTCTTTCCCGGCCGCTGTCAATGCATAGACCGCGCAGCCCAAGGCGCCGCACTCGGTGGTAGCCGCCACATCGATCTCCATATCCAGTACATCGGCGAAGATCTGCATGAGGAGCGCGTTCTTATGGGTGATGCCGCCGGCCGCCGTAAAGCGAAGGATCTTTAGTCCGCTCTTTCTGTCATTATCCAGGATCAGCCTGGCGCCAAAGGCCGTAGCTTCGATAAGCGCCCGGAATAATTCCTCCGGCGTGGTCTTCAGTGTACAGCCCAGGAACATACCGGTCAGTTCCCCGTCCATCAAAAGCGAACGCGTGCCGTTCCACCAGTCCAGGGCGATGACCCCGGAAGCACCGGGTTTTAACAGCGCTGCTTTTTCTTCCAGCAAAGACAAGACCGGAACACCCCGTCTGCCAGCCTCTTCCTCATAAGAAGCCGGCACCATATGGGCCTCAAACCAGGAGAAATGATCCCCCAGGCAGCATTGGCCGGATTCGAACCCGTAAAAGCCTTCCAGCATGCCGTTTAATACCGTGCCGTTAGATCCCGGTACACTGAAGTCCCGATGATCCTGCACCATGTATACTGCGCTGGTGCCGATGACCGCTGCCATGTGGGCGCTTTTGGTGATCCCGCAGGCAAGTACGGTGGTATAGCAGTCCCCCTGGGAGGCAGATACATACGTTCCTTCCTTCAGCCCTGTCAGCGCCGCGCCTTTTTCATCCACAACGCCGATGAGGCTTCCTGCCGGCGCCATCCGGCTCTTCAGTTTCGTCTCCGGAAGATCCTTAAGTCTCTCATCCAGAGCCGCCAGAAAGTCTTTTGAAGGCCAGCCGTCCCTATATAGACCCCGGTAACCCGCCATACTCATGTTCCTGACCTGCTTCCCGGTGAGCTGCCAGGTGATCCAGTCACCGGCTTCTATCATATAAGCGGCTTCTTCAAAGATCTCCGGGTCTTTATTCAGCGTTTCCCAGATCTTCGGCAGCAGGTATTCGGAGGATACCGTACCTCCGGACCATTTTAAAAAGTCTTCCTGCCTCTCTTTTGCCAACGCATTGATCCGGTCCGCTTCTTTCTGTGCCCCGTGATGCTTCCACAGTTTCACATAGGCCTGGGACCGGGAGGCATACTCTTTTCTGAAAGCCAGCGGCGTTCCCTCTTTATCCACCGGCAGCATGGTGCAGAAAGTGAAATCCGTTCCCACACAAAGCACTTCTTCCGGAGCGATATGGCCTTTATCAAGCACTTCACGGATCACGGTCCGTAAGGCATCTTCATAATCTTTCGGATCCTGATAGCACTCATTCAGACCTACCGGCGTTCCCTCCGGCAGCCGTTCATCCAGGCATCCGTGGGGGTAGACAAAAACCGCCGATGCTTTTTCTTCCCCGGTCCTGATATCGAAGGCTGCTGCCCTGGCGGACAATGTGCCGAAATCCAGTCCGATCACTGTCGTTTTCATCGTCTCTCCTTGTGTCGTAAGCACTCTGTAATGTATCTGTTCAGACCCCTCATCCGTCTGCCCTGCGGGCAGCCACCTTCCCCGGGTGGAAGGCTTTAGCGCAGCCGGCTGATGAGGGCTCCTGAATAAGAACTCCCTTACCCGTAGTACTCTTCTGCCAGTTCCTCTGCAATAGCATCGATCCGGCCGGTCTCTACCGCCAGTTTCAAAATGCTGTAGCGGTTCCGTACTGTGTATGCTTCCTTAAGGCTTCTGACAAACAGTTCCCGGTCTACGCCGATCTCCCGGGGATTCACCGGGAGCCCCACGCGCTGAAGATAAGCCCGGCATTCCTTAGAAGAAGGCGCCATCTTCATGGCTTCTTCCGGTACCAGATCTGCCATCTTTTCAAAGATCTCCGCCACGATGGGGGTGGCCAGTCCTACCTTTGTACCATGGAAATAGGCTGGCATATTCTTTTTGTGGAATTCCATCTCCCAGTAATGACTCAGCATGTGCTCAGCCCCGGAAGCCGGCCGCGAAAGTCCTACGATACTCATGGCCACCCCGCAGATCACCAGGTTCTGGATCAATACATCCACGGCATGGTCATCCCTGGCCGCGATACCGTCCGTTAAGGAAAGAAGCTCTCTTACACCCCGGCTCACCAGTTCCGCCGAAGTCTCGCAGTAGTATTCATTCGCCTTTATCTGGGCCAGCTTCCAGTCAGGGATAGCTGTGATCTTCCCCAATACATCGCCATAACCGGAACGGATCATATCCATGGGGGCTTCTTTCAGAATAGTCGTATCTCCGACCACCGCCACCGGCATCACCGTGGGAATGGACAGCTTTTTATTCTCACAGGTAATGGAAGAAGAATTCGACACATACCCATCCATGGAAGGCGCTGTAGCCACGATCATATGCGGCTTCCCGGTCACCATGGAAGCATATTTCCCCAGGTCATTGATGACACCGCTGCCCACGCCGATGAACAGTCCCGTGTCCCGCCGCATATTGATGAGGATCCGCCCTAAAGAAGTCTCATCCGGAAACAGGTCATGGTCCTCATCCGCCGGGAATACGTAATACTGGATATCAAAGCCGGCTTCTTCCAGGATCTTCTTTACCTGCTGCCCGGCTACCCGGTCCGTGTTCACATCGGCATATAAAAAGATCTGCCTGTCCTTATAGGGAGCTGCCGCTTCTTTGATCCGCGGAAGCACATCCTTTCCGAAAGAAAAGAATTCCATAGGGAAAGAATGGGTGCGGCCGCAGGAACAGTCAAACGTCAGTCCCGCCATCTGGTCGATAGAAACATGTAAGATCTCATTCACAGTTCAATACCCCTTCTTTATGATGATATCATTATTTTAGCATAAAAGCTTAAGAAACAACAGAAGTTTTTTCATTCGATCACGCAGTACGACTGTACCGTGATCCTGAGGGTCTTCATCCCCCGGTATTCATTGATCTCAGGATAATAAGTAAAGGCACAGTCCAATGCATTCGGCGTCCCGCGGAGGGCTTTTTCGGTTTCCGCCTCCCCGTAGGTTTCCCTCATCAGCTTTAAGAAATCCTCGGCTTCATTAAAAAGCATGGCTTCCATCCGGGTGCCGGCTTCATCGGAGACCACCATCCGGAGTACATTTCTGTTCTTCCCGATGATCCTCATCTGATGGATCTTAAAGTGGGCCCGGGCAAATAAGGGTCTCGGATTTCCGGTGCCGAAGGGCTCCAGGGCCTCATATTCCCGGATCACAGCTTCGGAAAGATAAGAAAGAGGTACCCGGGCGTCGATATGCACTACCGGGGTCAGTTCTTTTTCCGTCAATGTGCAAGCTTCATTCAGTCTCTTTCTCAGTTCTTCCAGGTTTTCCGGCCGGATGGTGAGCCCCGCTGCCATGGCATGTCCGCCGAAACGTTCCATCAGATCCCCATAAGGCAGGAGTTCCTTCAGCATATGGTACCCGGCTATGGACCGGCCGGAGCCTTTTAAGTATTCACCGCTTTTCGCAAAAGCGATCACCGGGCGGTAATACTTTTCTTTCAGCCGTCCCGCGATGATGCCCACGACACTTTCATGGACTCCTTCTATGTAGGAAAGGATCACCCGGTCGTTTTTAGCCTCAGAGCGTTCCAGCTCATCCACCGCAAACTGATAACCTTCTTCTGTCTGTTTTTTCCGTTCTTCGTTCAGCTCATGGATCTCCCGGGCCAGTTCGATGGCCGTCACCTGGTCTTTCGTCCGCAGCAGGTCAAAGGCCAGTTCCGCGGTCCTTAAGCGCCCCACCGCATTAAAGCAGGGGCCTATGACAAAACCGATGTGGTAGGCGCTCACTTTTTGCATCTCCAGGGAGCAGACCTCCATGATAGCTTTCAGCGAGATCTTTTCTGTATGCCTGAGTCTTTCAAGCCCGGCTTTTACGATGATGCGGTTTTCTCCCTTAAGCTCCATGACATCGGCCACTGTGGCGATGGCTGCATATTCGTACAGTTCTTCTTCTTTTTCCGCCGGGATGCCATAATGGCTGTACAGCACCTGGATCATGCGGAAAGCCACGCCGGCCCCGCAGAGGCCTTTAAAAGGATAGCGGCAGCCTTTCTGCTTCGGATCGATGACGGCATCTGCCTCCGGCAGCGTCAGCTGGACCTCATGATGGTCCGTCACGATGACAGTCATCCCCAGGCTCTTCGCATAAGCCACCTCCTCGATGGCCGCAATGCCATTGTCACAGGTAAGCAGCACCTTTATGCCATCCTTTTTCGCCTCATCTACGATCCGCTGGTTCAGCCCGTAGCCTTCACTTACCCGGTCCGGCGTGTAGATCACGGCTTCGCTGCCAATGTTCAGAAGGCCCTCATAAAGGATCTGGGCTGCAAAGATGCCATCGTCATCAAAGTCAGAAACGATGCCGATCCTGGCCCCTTCCGATACGGCCTGTTCTATCAGCCGGACACCTTTATCCATATCCTTCATAAGATAGGGATCTGCCAGGTCGTCCATGGTCCCATAAAGATAGGCCCGGGCCTCTTCTATGGTCATGATATCCCGGTTCCTTAACAGGCGGGCCGTCAGGGGCGTGATATGAAGCGCCTCCGCCCAGGCATTAAAATCAGCCCTTTTCGTGTATTCTATCCAGCGTTCTTTCTGTGCCATCAACTTTTCCCTAAAGTCCTTGAAAACATGGTTATTTTTGTTTATAATCCTACTTATGGCATCAGGAGAAGGTATCTCCTTTTGAGAAACCCATCAGCAATTATACAGAGACCCCCTCATCAGCCGGTCTGCGCCGGCAGCTTCCCCTTTGGGAAGGCAGCTGCCCGGAGGGCAGACAGATGAAGGGACCTCACAGGTATAATTATTATATCATTGTCTGCTTAACATTTTCAACGGATTATTTCACATTTATTTCATGGTCTTATGGTATGATGCCGTCATAGATCTATGATGCAGGAGGGGAAGTAATGATCGAAGTCAGTCATCTGACAAAACGCTACGGCGACCATGAAGCGGTAAAAGATATCTCCTTTACCGTGGAAAAGGGCCGCATATACGGCTTCCTGGGGCCCAACGGCGCCGGTAAGTCCACTACCATGAACATCATCACCGGCTGCCTGTCTGCCACAGAGGGTAATGTCACGATCAACGGCCATGATATTTTTGAAGAACCGAAAGAGGCTAAGCGGTCCATCGGGTATCTTCCGGAGCAGCCGCCGGTCTATCTGGAAGAGACTATCGAAGAATACCTGAGATTCGTAGCCGGGGCAAAGAAGATCCCGAAAAAAGAAATCCAGGATGAAGTGGAACGGGTCATGGAAGCCACGAAGACCACCATTTTCCGGAACCGGCTCATCAAGAACCTTTCCAAGGGCTACCGGCAGAGAGTCGGCATCGCCCAGGCACTTCTGGGGGATCCCGAGGTCATCATCCTGGATGAACCTACCGTGGGTCTGGACCCCATGCAGATCATTGAGATCCGCGACCTGATCCATGGGCTGAAGGATGACCACACCGTGATCTTAAGTTCTCATATCCTGTCTGAAGTCCAGGAGATCTGCCAGGTCATCATCATGATCGCCCACGGTAAGCTTATAGCCTGTGACACCCCGGAAAACCTGCAGCGTCAGTTTGCAGGGGACATGAAGGTAGAGATCACCGCAGAAACAGGTGAGGCTGAAGTAAAAGCTCTTTTAGAAGATCTTCCTGATATCGATTCCGTGAAATTCGAGGTGCTGGAAGATGGCCGCACCAAAGCTGTGATCACGACCCCGCTGCTTCAGCCGGAGCAGCTGACCCGGGCCGTTTTCCAGACATTTGCGAATGCAGGCATCCCGCTGCTGGAATTAAAGACCGTGCAGTCGGATCTGGAAGATATCTTTATAGAGCTGACGAACCAGGCCGATGAAGAATATGCCAGAGAAGAAGAAAGGAGGAGCGCTGCTTTATGAAAGCCATTTACAAAAATGAACTGAAAAGCTATTTCACCAGCATGACAGGCTACATTTTTGTGGGCTTCATGCTGCTCTTCGCCGGGATCTATACCCTGGCCATCTGCTTAAAATCGGGCTTCCCGTCTTTTGAATATGTATTAAGCAATATGTCCTTCTGCTTCTTCATCATCGTCCCCGTCATCACCATGAAGGTGCTGTCGGAAGAGAAAAGGCAGAAAACAGACCAGCTGCTGTATTCCCTTCCCATTTCCACTACGGACGTTATCCTGGGCAAATATTTCGCTCTTTTGACGGTCCTGGCTGTGCCGCTTGTTATCATGGCCTTTTATCCGGTCATCCTGTCAGCTTACGGCACTATCTATTTCCCCACGGCTTACGGCGCCCTCATTGGTTTCTTCTTTATGGGAGCCGCTTTCCTGGCCATCGGCCTGTTCATCTCTTCTGTTACAGAAAGCCAGATGATCGCTGCCGGCCTGTGCTTCGTGGTCCTTTTGCTTAACTATTTTATCTCCGAACTGACGTCTGTCATTTCATCGGCGGCTTATGTGTCCTTCATGATCGTCATGATCGTGGCGGTACTGGCCGGGGTGGTCATCTACCTGATGACAAAGAACTTGTTCGCCTCCTTCCTGATCGGCGGCGTTCTGGTGGTGGCAGCTGCCCTCACCTATTACGCAAAGGCCTCCCTCTATGAGGGGCTGGTGAAGAAAGTGATGTCTTCTGTATCTCTCTTTGACCGGTTCTACACCTTTGTTTCCGGTTCCTTTAACCTGACAGAGATCGTCTTCTTCATCAGTGTCTGTGTGCTCTTTATCTTCCTGAGCGTGCAGTCCCTGGAGAAAAGGAGGTGGAGCTGATGAAAAAACTGTTGAATTCCTTTAAGACAAAAGCCTTCCGTGTGGGCGGCTATTCTGTGGTCGCCGCGGTGATCGTTCTGGCCATCATCATTATCGCGAATGTGGTGATCAATTCCCTTCCTTCGAATATCAAGATGATCGACCTTTCGCAGAACCTGCTGTATTCCTTCTCGGACCAGACAAAAAAGATCGTTTCCAGTGCAGACCGGCAGGTGAATATCTATTATATCTGCCAGGCCGGATATGAAAACACGACCCTTACAAATATGCTGGACCGCTATAATGAGCTGTCGGACAATGTTCACGTGATCCCCATCGATACGAACAGCAACCCCACTTTTTCCGCCACCTACGGTCTTTCCGAGGTGAAGAATAACTCCCTGCTGATCGCCAGCGACCTGCGTTACCGTTATATCGATTCGGATGAGATCTTCAAGAGCCAGGCCATGTACAACAGCCAGGGCGAATACATCGGCACCACCGCCTCTTTAGATGGTGAGCAGCAGATCACCAGTGCCGTCAACTACTGTCTGATGCAGGTATTGCCGAAGGTATATTCCCTTACGGGACATGGAGAATCGGATCTGCCTGAAGAGTACCAGGACGCTGTCTCGAAACTGAACCTGGAGGTGCAGGAGCTGAGCCTTCTGACCGTCAGCAAGATCCCGGATGACTGCGATACCGTCATGCTGCTGGACCCCCTTTCGGACATCAATGAAGCAGAATATAACATGCTGAACACTTTCCTGGACACAGGCGGCCGGCTTTTAGCCGTTACCTCACCCACCAATTATGCCAGACCCTGGCTGGATAAGCTGATGGCAGGCTTCTCCATGAAGTCCTCCCACGGTATCGTCGTGGAAGGCGATGCTTCGAATTACGCGGCAGCCTATGACGGCACCTACCTGCTGCCGAACATTGAAAGCCACGCCATCACCCAGCCGCTCATCGATAACCGTTATTCCATCTTTATGCCCCTCTCTTCCGGCATCACCTGGATCAAGAGCACGGATAACGTGAAGACGTTTTCACTCCTTCGGACGACCCTCGGTTCTTATGAGAAGGAAGAGGCTTATAACTATTCCACGCTGGAAAAGGAGGCCAAGGATCCTACCGGTCCTTTCACCCTGGCCATGCTTTCCATCAAGACATCGCCTGACTATAGCTGCGATGATTCCATGGTGGTCTGGTTCTCTTCTTCCAGCATCATGTCTTCAACGGTGAACCAGCTGGTCTCCGGCGCCAATATGGACTTGCTCCTGAATTCATTGTCCTATATCTGTGACCAGACTAACAGCATTTCCATTCATTCAAAGAGCATGAACTACCGCTATCTGAATGTGTCCGGTTCTGCTGCCACCTTATGGTCCGTCATCCTGATCGGCATCCTTCCGGCCGCCTGCCTGGCCACCGGCCTGGTCATCTTCTTAAGGAGGCGTAAGAGATAATGAATAAGCGTACACAGAAACTGCTGATCCTGCTGGTCTGCCTGGCCCTTACCCTGGGTGCAGGCCTGCTGGTCATTAAGCTGACAAAGGAAAAAGAAGAACCCACGACACCGGCACCCACAGTGGAAAGTTTTGAGATATTCAGTGTGGACCCGGAAAAGATCGTGCACATCGACTGGACCTTCAGCGATTTCATCCAGGAATCCTTTACTAAAAAAGACGGCACCTGGATCTATGACGCAGATCCTGACGCTTTCTTCTATCAGGAAGAATTTACCGGCTGGCTGGACCGTACTTTTAACGAGCCTATGATGTCAGAGCAGAAAATAGACTCCAGGGATATGGAAGCCATGGGCTTTACAAAGCCCGATGTCATCGTCCATCTCACCATGGAGGACGGCACCGAGACTACCTTGACCTTCGGTGGTTCCACCCCCATGCAGAATACCTGCTACTTTACACCGGACGGTGAAAACATTTATGTAGTGGCCCGTATCAAAAAAGCTGTGTTCGGCCTGAAACTGGAAAACTACCAGACTACACCGACAAAAAAAGGTGAATAAGATCCAGAGAAAAAGATCCCCTGCCGGCGAAGGCAAGGGATCTTTTTCTCTGTCAATTAAACTTAATAATCCACCTTCATCAGGCATAATCCCTGGGGTGGTGCCGTAGGGCCGGCTTTCTGCCGGTCTTTACTTATGAGGGCTTCTCTGATCATTTCCACACTCATACGGCCAAAGCCTGCTTCCAGGATGGTGCCGGTCATGATCCGGACCATATTCTGGAGGAAACCGTCCCCGTGGAAGTTAAGATACAGAAGGTCTTTTTTCTGAACGATCTCGATGGAATCCACACACCTGACAGTGGATTTTTTCATACGCGGATTGGTGGAAAAAGCCTTGAAATCATGCTCGCCGGTAAGGACGGCTGCCGCCTGTCTCATAAGCTCCAGGTCCGGTCTTCCTTCAATGACAGTCACATATTTCCGTGTAAAGACCGGCTTCAGATCTCCGGTATAACAAGTATAAGTATAGAGCTTCCCTGCCGCTTTATAACGTGCATGAAAACGGTCAGAGGCTTCTTTCACTTCATTGACGCAGATATCTTCCGGCAGGTAGTGATTCATATAGGCCTGGATCTCATCCGGCGTTTTATCCGTAGTCATATGCACATTGGCGGTCATGGCTTTCGCATGGACCCCGGCATCCGTCCGTCCTGCCCCGATCACTTCTGTTTTTTCCCCTGTCATCAGGGACAGGACCTTTTCCAGCTTTCCCTGGATGGTCTCCCGGTCCGGCTGTCTCTCCCACCCGAAATAACGGGAACCGTCATAGGCTATCTCCAGCTTATAATTCTTCATCAGAAGCCGTCCTTTCACCTTTATTATCTTATCTTGCTTATGAAACAGACCGGCCCGGAATGGGGCCGGCCTGCAGAAATGCTATGTTCAGGCTTCTGCCTGTTTTTCTGCAAAGTTTCCGGTATAGAGCTGGTAATAACGGCCTTCCTTTTCGATCAGCTGGTCGTGGCTGCCCCGCTCTATGATGCGGCCTTTCTCCAGTACCATGATCACGTCGGAGTTCATGACGGTGGAGAGCCGGTGGGCGATGACGAATACGGTCCGTCCCTTCATCAGAGAATCCATGCCCCGCTGCACCAGGATCTCGGTACGGGTATCGATGGACGATGTAGCTTCGTCCAGGATCATGACCGGCGGGTCTGCGATAGCTGCTCTTGCGATGGAGATCAGCTGGCGCTGGCCTTGAGAAAGCTGGGAGCCGGTACCATCGATGATGGTGTCATAGCCCTGGGGCAGACGAGAGATAAAGTCATGAGCATTCGCCAGTTTCGCGGCCTTCACCACGTCATCGTCGGATGCGTCCAGGCGTCCGTAACGGATGTTCTCGCGGATGGTGCCGGTAAACAGGTTGATATCCTGCAGCACCATGCCCAGAGACCGTCTCAGATCTGACTTCTTGATATCATTCACCGGGATGCCGTCATAGGTGATGTCACCGTTCTGGATATCATAGAACCGGTTGATCAGGTTCGTGATGGTGGTCTTGCCGGCGCCGGTGGAGCCTACGAAGGCCACCTTCTGGCCAGGCAATGCATACAGCGTAATATCATGCAGGATCTGCTTTTCTTCGTTATAGCTGAAGTCTACATGGCTGAAACGGACATCGCCCTCCAGGCGGATGTAGATGTAGCCGGTACCCATGGGCACTTTCCAGGCCCAGACATCTGTACGCTCATCAGCTTCTGAGATGTTTCCGTATTCATCCACTTTCGCATTCACCAGAGTGACCTTGCCTTCATCCTCCTCCGGAATCTCATCGATCAGCCGGAAGACACGGTTCGCGCCGGCCATGGCCATGACGATGGAATTCATCTGCTGGGCGATGTTGGAGATGGTCATATTGAAGCGGCGCCCTAAGTTCAGGAAGGTCAGGACGTTACCCAGGGTCAGGATGGAGAAGCCTGTGATCGTAAGGTTCTTTACGTTAAGCGCTATCAGTACAGCGCCGAAGATGGCGGTCAGTACGTACTGGAAGTTGCCCAGGGAGCCCATGATGGGACCCATCATACCGCCGAAGAAACTGGCGTTCCGCCCGATCTCCCGCAGGTTTTCATTCTCTTCATTGAATTCTTTGATAGCTGCGTTCTCATGGTTGAACACCTTGATGACACGCTGGCCGTCCACCATTTCTTCCACAAAGCCGTTCAGGGAGCCCACCGCTTCCTGCTGAGCCATGAAGTAGCGGCCGGAGATACCGGCGATCTTCGTGGTGACCTTCGTGATGATAAATACGAAAATGAAGGCAAACAAAGTCATCCAGATGGAGGTCCTGAGCATCGTGACCAGGGAAGTCACCAAGGTGATCACGGCCGCCAGGATCTGAGGCAGGGACCGGGAGATCAGTTGCTGCAGAGTGTCGATATCATTCGTATAATGCGACATGGTATCGCCGAAAGTATGGGTGTCAAAATACTTGATGGGCAGTGTCTGCATATGGGAGAACAGGTCCTGGCGGATGTCTCTCATGATGCCCTGCGTCATGACCACGAACATACGCTGCTGCAGGAACTGGGC
>CACZSO010000199.1 GCA_902783795.1 uncultured Eubacteriales bacterium | reverse complement strand
CGGCATTGATTGTTTTCGTGCTGGGCTGCCTTACTCTCGTTGTGGTGGTCCACATCGCCCCGGGGGCACAACGGTATGCTTATGCGCCATATTCTTTTTCGATCCTGCAGCCGGAAAGCGTGTAGGAGATCTCTATCAATGATTACGCCGGCGTACGCCGCAGCTATGTTTTTACCATTCCGGAGGGCAATGTTACTACCACCGGGACACGGCTGATGGTCTATCTGCGCCATACCAGTGCCCGGATATGGATCGAGGACAGTACTCTGGAATATGATTCCGGAGAACTTGACACACCTCACATCGGAAAGACCCCGGGTAATTACTGGGTCAATGTCCCGGTGCGTCCGGTCTATGCCGGTAAAACGCTGCATATCGAACTCACGCCTGTATATGAAAGTGTACGGAAGGATGTACCCACTTTCTATCTGATCGGCCACGAAGATCTTTTGAATCTGATCGTCCGGCCCCAGGATTCCCTGATGCTGGTGCTGGGCTTCGCCGCCCTTATCGTCGGCTTTTTCATGATGCTTTTCGTCCTCTTCCTGCCCCTTTCGGGCCAGGACAAAAAACGGATCTTCCTGCTGGGTGCCACCACGGTCTGCGCCGGCGTGTGGAAACTGTCAGGGCTTAAGTCCATCGCTTTGCAGATCGACCTTTTATACTGGCATAAGGAATTATGGTTCCTGGGCGCTGCAGCCTTTGGTAGAAAACGCCATCAAGCACGGTGTGGGCCGGGGCATCGGGCCAGAGCACATCCAGGTCACCGTCTTAGCTGACGGCCCTGACGCCATTATCACCATAGAAGACGATGGCCCCGGTTTTGGCTCTGAAAAGACAGAAAATGAGTCCCATGTAGGCCTCATGAACGTTACAGAACGCCTGGCCCTTATGTGCAGCGGCACGCTGGATATAAGAAGCGCTTCGCCCCGCGGCACCATCGTCACCGTCAGGATCCCGAGAATAAAATAGCTGTCTGGCCTGAAGCACAGGGCAGACAGCTGTAAGGCTTTATGGCGGCTGACATGCTGATATCACAGCTCTCTGATGTTAGCATATCTCTCCTTCTGTCTAAAACTACATGATCCATGAAATGAGCATACTATAAAGTTGAGCCCCGGGTAAGAATGGACTGCTACCCGTCAAGTAGACCTTCGCAATGAAAATGCTCCCTTCCGGACAAACAAGCTTTTATTATTTTGCTTGTCTGCCTAGAAGGGAGCATATCAATCAGCCCCCGGCCTTTTCTTTACACATTATTCAACTACTCCGTTATATTGCAGGCACATCATGGTAAGATCATCAAACTGAGGCGCACCTGAAACAAATTCGTTTACAGCGTTGTGTACGTTCTCCAGGATCTTCTGAGGTGCTTCGTCTGCCTTCTGGTTCAGTGCCTCTACCGTCCGGTCAAGACCGAAGAATTCCTGGTTCTCATTGGCGGCTTCTGGCACACCGTCCGTATAGACAAACAGTTTCGCACCTGGCTTTAACAAAAGATCATACTCTTTGTATCTCACTTCCGGCATACCGCCCAGGACAAAGCCATGACGGTCTTTTATGATCTCGAAGTCACCGCCCGGCTGTCTTAGGATAGGACACTCGTGGCCGGCGTTGGCTGCGGTCAGCAGTCCGCTCTTCAGATCCAGGATACCCAGCCACACTGTGACAAACATTTCTTCGTTATTGCCGGAGGTCAGGGCCGCGTTTGCGGCTTCCAGCACATCTTTAGCCGATTTCCCCATTTTCGCGTGGCTGCTGATGGTCATCTTGGCAGACATCATATACAAGGCGGCCGGCACACCCTTATCAGATACGTCCGCGATCACCATGCCCAGATGATTATCGTCCACCATAAAGAAATCATAGAAATCACCGCCCACCTCTTTTGCAGGGGTCATGGAAGCATAAATGTCAAACTCTTTTCGATCCGGGAACGCCGGGAAAATGCTGGGCAGCGCGCCGGCCTGGATACTGGCTGCCATATTAAGTTCACGGGTGATCCGCTCCTCTTCTTTCTGGCGCTGCTCTTCCTTCGCCTTTTTCTCCAGAGCCCTGGCCTGCTGCTTGAGCATCTGCCACACGATCCATGCTATCAGAAGAAGCACGGCCGATGCTGCGGCGATCCAGAATATGGGCTTTTCATAGAAAGCTTTCAGCTTCACGATAGTGACGGAAGCGCTGCGGCTTTCTGCCGATTCACCTTCCAGATTCAGACGGAAAGTGTAAGTGCCGCCCCGCAGGTTCGTATAACTGACCTGGCCCAGGTCTTCCTTGGAGCTTAAAATAGGCTCCCGGTCGAAGCCTTCCAGATAGTAAGACACCTTCGGGTCATCCAGTCCATAGGAAAGTACGTAAGGATAAATGTTCAGACGGCGGGTGCTGGCAGGTATGGTGATGGTCTCACCATCCGTCAGACGCTGCGGCTTCTCATCCGTATCGATTTCCACAAAGGGGATCGCCAGGATAGGTGTCACACCTGTAGATTGGATATTATTAAGGTTTACCCGGATCAGGCCATCACTGCAGGCCACATAGGCATCACCGTTTTCCATGACATAGCTTCTGGAATTAGGGGTGACCATATGAGGCAGGCCCTTTTTGGAATTATAGTGCTCGTATTCCTTTACTGTGCCGGCTATAAGATCATCGCCATTCATTACCAGGATACCGGTGTTGCACATGAGGAAGACTTCGTCGGTATCCGACCACAGCACATCGTAACATCCATTGGAATTCAGTTCCGGAGGATAATAGGCCAGAAGCTGAGCGACCCCGTCTTTCAGAATGCTCAATGAACCGCCGGTAACCAGCCAGAAACACTTCCGCCTGTCATCACGCTTGATGCCCATGATCACACCATTGTCCAGCTCATCCTGGATAGGGTAAGGAACCGCCCGGTCCCCGTCGATCATGTAAAGCCCTCTTCCGTTAGTGCCCAGGATCAGCCGGCCCTCGAAATCTTCGCAAAGAGACAGGATCGAGTTCGTCGGTATCCCGTCAGCTTCACTGAAGCTTTGTACGATCTTACCATCCCGTATCAGCTGCACGCCCCCGGTCACGGAGACCGCGATAGTACCGTCCTCCATTTCATACAAAGTACGGATGTAGTTGGACAGCATACCATCGTCCTGGGTATAGGTCACGATCTCCCCGTCTGCCTTACGGCACATCAGGCCGTAATCACTGAAAGTACAGAACCACAGATTTCCCTTACTGTCCCCTTTGATGACACGTATACGGGTATTCTTAAGATAGGAGAAGACAGGCTTGTCCACATTCTGTCCCTCGCTGTCCAGGATCAGAAGACCTGTGTCGGTGCCTACATAAAGAAGGCCATCCTCCATCCACGTGGTATTGACCACGCGGTCATTCAGATCCCTGGTCATCTGGTTAATGTCCGCAAAGTCGCTGGTGCTGATCCGGATCAGGCCGTTTCGGGAAGAGGCGAACCAGAGGTTGCCTTCATAGTCAGCGCACATGGCCACGCCGGAATTAAAGGCTGTATCAGACAGCTTTGTGTAGTTCTGGTTTTTATCGATAAAACCTACGCCGCCGTCAGAGCAGATCCACAGCCGGTCGTCTTTGTAGATGATCTCATTGATATTCAAAAGCCCGGGAACGGGTATTTCCTTAAAGGTATCGATGGACTCGGAAAGGCTGCCATGCAGGATCTCCGCGCCTGTGGTACCAATGTAGATATAACCTTTCTGCAAAGGATCTCCACTGACTGTCTGGACGGATCTGCCAAT
>CACZSO010000198.1 GCA_902783795.1 uncultured Eubacteriales bacterium | reverse complement strand
GGGATCCCGGCACCGCTGCCGCCCACCACGAAGACTAAGGGGTCTTCTTTTACAGACTTAAGTTCCACGCTTCCGTAATTCAGATCATAAGAACCCGGCTCCAGTCCATACAGTTCCTCGATAGCATTCCCTTTAAGCAGCGTCTCCGGACTGCCGGCCCCATAAATGGTATCTCCTTTGATCAGCAATAATTCATCCGAGACTTTCATAGCCAGATCGATCTCATGCAGGGACATGATCACCGTCATCTTTTTCGTCTTTGCCAGATCTCTTAAAATGTCCAAAAGTTCTACTTTATACCTGATGTCCAGATAAGCTGTGGGCTCATCCAGCACCATGACTTCCGGTTCCTGGCAGATGGCCCGGGCCAGCAGGATCCGCTGGCGCTGACCGTCAGAAAGAGTAGAAAAGTCCTGCATCCGTATATCTTCCGCATGGACTCTTCGGATGGCCTCATCTACTGCCTTTCGGTCTTCCTCCGTCATGCGCCCAAACATATTTGTGTAGGGATAACGTCCCATGGCCACGATCTCTTCCGAAGTCACAAGTTCACTCCTGACCCTGTCAGTCAGCACCACCGCCAGTTCCTTTGCAAGTTCCTTCGCAGTCAGGGTTTTAAGATCATTCCTGCCGATATACACAGTCCCGCTGATGGGCTCCAGCTGTGTCGTGATGGATTTTAAGATCGTGGATTTCCCGGCGCCGTTAGGTCCGATGAGGGTCAGGATCTTTCCTTTTTCCAGGGATATATCAATATTCCTGATGAGGACATCCCCGTGATAGCCTACCGACAGGTCTTCTGTTCTAAGGTAAATGTCCTGCTGCCTCATTCTTCACTCCTTCTCCGGCGGTTGATCATCATAACGATCACCACCGGTGCTCCGAATACCGATGTTACCGTGCCTATAGCCAGCTCTGCCGGTGAGAACAGGGAACGGGCAATAAGGTCGCAGAAGACGCAGAAAACTGCACCGGCTAAAAAGACAGCCGGGATCACAAACACAGGTTTTGAAGACTTTAACAGACTCCTGGTAATATGAGGCACCGCAATACCCACAAAAGAGATGGGGCCTGCCAGGGCTGTAACACAGGCAGATAAGAGGCTGGATAATAAGATCAGCAGCACCCGGAACAGTTTGACATTGATGCCCATGCTTTTGGCATAGCCTTCTCCCAGCTGGTACACTGTAATGGGTTTGGATAAAAGCAGGGCAAAGATCATGCCGGCAAGAGAAGTTAAGACCGCAGCTCTCACATTGCCCCAGTTAGCCCCGGAAAATGATCCCATGGACCAGTTCTTTAAATTTACCACATCGTATTCATTGGCAAAGGTAATACAGAAATCTGTGACAGCGCTGCAGATATAGCCCACCATGATGCCTACTACCAGCAACATGGACATACTCCTCACCTTCTGGGAAAACAACAGTACGATCAGAGTGATGAGAAGAGACCCTGCGAAGGCAGCGCCGATCAGCATACCGGAACCGGCCTGGGTCAGTTGTTTTGCAAGGAAGATCAACGTGATCCCTACTACCATCTTTGCGCCGGAAGAAATGCCCAGCACAAAAGGCCCGGCGATGGGATTACGGAAAAAGACCTGTAATAGATAACCGCTTAAGGACAGGGCCCCGCCTAAAAACATGGCCAGAAGCATTCTGGGAAGCCGGATGCTGAACAGGATCTGGCTTTCAGTGGAGGAGCGGATAAACAGGTCAAGTTCCTGTTTCTTATCTGCTGAAAACACAGAACCGATCCCCAGCCGGATCCCCTGTCCCAGAAAGCTGAAAACTTTAGAAAAAGAAATGGCTACGGATCCTATACAAACGTTCAGGACCAGCGCAGCCACTAAAGTTAAGCATAATAATACCATGACCGTAAGAAAACGGCCCGAAGAAGAGATCTGAGATTTTTCCTCCCGGATATCTGACACAAAAACCTCATTCTGCTGCCGGACCAGCCGGCAGCTTATAACTATAGATCCATAAAAGGATCCACTTCTTATCAGCGGAGTTTTTTCAGGTAAGGAACTTCTGTCAATTTCCCGCTGTCATCAGAAAAGATGGTATGGAAACTTTGGATCATGACCCCGATCCCTGTGCTTTCCTGATACATGTTCTTCCCGGTGCACCAGACATTGCCGTTCTTTACAGCTTTAAATTCCTTCATCAGTTCATTTTTTCCGACTAGTTCACTGATGGTCTGGATCTCGCCGCCGATGGTGCTGTTATAGATGATCACATCGGCATCTTTCGCGGCAGCAAAGAACTCTTCCATGTCCAGGTTCACCGTAGACGTATGGAGGGCCGGATCCCCCAGATCAGCAAACACATAAGTGCCGCCGGCGATCTCGATCATCTTAGTTACATAATCCGTAGACTTCCGTGCTACCACCTGTCCGGCGGAATTGATATAGAAGAAAGCCACTGTCTTTCCGGTCTTCTCTTTGCCGGAGACTTCCTCCATATGAGCCACCTGCTCGGAGAAGACAGCTTCAGCCTCCTTTTCTTTTCCCGCCAGGATACCATATAATTTGATCCATTCAGTCCTTCCCAGAGGATGGCTTTCCAGACTGGACTGGTCCACCAGCACGGCGATCCCCAACTCCTTCAGTTTGTCTTTTACTTCTGAAGCATGGCCGATCATATTATTTTCTATGGCTAAAGGACATTTATGCTTAAGCAGCATCTCATAATCCGGCTCACTGTATTTCCCGGCAAACAGGATCTTTCCCTCTTCCATGGCTTTCCGGGCACTCTCCACATACCAGCCATCTGTCTTTGTAGCGGAAAGCTCGATATTATCCAGAGCATCCAGGGCATCAAAGAGACACATGCTCTGGGAAGCTGCCAGATAGATATGGTCAACGGGCTGATAAAGAGAGACCACATCAAGAGAAAGACCCGAGGGACGTTCCTGACCTGGCGGGATCACTAAATAACGGGACCCGTCAGAGATGCTGATGATCTTATATCCATTTGGGTAATAGTCCACGGAAAACTGGTCCGCATAAGAAAGCTCCAGCGACCCGGTCTTTATCCATTCATATTCCACGCCTTCATGAGGCCTTTCACCGCAGCTGCAAAACAGCATAACGATGGAAACAAGCAGCATAAGGCTTATCATGATCTTCTTCATTTGGCTGAACTGCTGTCAATATGCAGTGTATATTCTATCTCATGAGGTTCACTCATAGCTGTGGTGCAGCCGATGACCTTCATGTCCTGGTCCAGGATGACCGGTACGATAAAGGTGGAATTCCCGCCTTTATTGACCGGCTCGTATTTTACATCGTCAATGAGCATATAGATATAATTCTTGCTGCTCCATACAAGTTCTGCTTCCGCCTTGCCGTCCTTTACGGTTACTTTGGCAGGGGACGATATACTGGCCCTCCCGGAGCCCCCGGCAAAGGTCAGCTCCATTTCATAGGTGCCATCTTCTATCTCTGCTCTTTTTGAAGCTGTCTCTTCCTGAGGCTTGGTTTCTTCAGTTTGTTTAGTTTCATTCCGGATCTCAGAAGATCCTGTACCCGATCCTTCTTTTCCGCAGGAAATCACTGCTCCGAAAAGCAAAAAAGAAAGGATCATAAAAATCATGATCTTTTTCATCTGATCTTACCTGTATCGTACGTTGTTATCCTTCTTTCGGGACAGCCTGAAAAAAGACTGCCCCGAAAGATCGGATGTATATATTATTTCTTAAGGGATCCTGCGGGAATGCTGTCTGCCTTGAAGACCAGCTTCCTGTCATACCATTTTTCCCTCTTGATGGACCAGGCTGCGCAGTCGATCTCTGTATTCAGGCTTTCCACCGGAACTTTGAAGGTGACTTTGCCTTCTTCATCTTTATCTATCTTGATAAAGTCATCCTCAGAGGCTTTATCAGCTTCTTCTCCGGTGCCCATGAACAGTTTGCCATATCCCTGGCCGCTCATGGTCATCACTGCTTCCATTTTCTCATCTTCTACGATGAGCTCACATTTTACCACACGGAACATGGAAGAACTGGAATCTACTTCGATCTCGTAAGTGCCGTTCTCGATCTGTGAAGCTTTCAGAGGTTCAGGCGGATTTACAGCATCCCCTGCGTGTTTCACGATGAGGTCGCGGATGCCTTTGTACTCGCCCAGGCCTTTCAGCACACACTCGACTTCGAAACCTTCCGCTTCAAAACCAGATTTCCAGGAGTCTTCTTCGTCACCGGCCATGTCATTATTCGCATGGTCACCTGCCACGATCATCAAAGGCAGCAGGACTACTTTCTTCGCACCGTATTCTTTAGCTTTTCCGATCACGTCTTCCAGATCCGGCTGTGCTTCCACAGTGCCGACGAAGTAATTGTCATAGCCTTTTTCTTCGAATTTTGACTGCAGGGAAGAATAGACAGAGTTTGAATCATGCTCTGTTCCATGACCCATATAAATGATGGCAGTACCTTCCTGGTTATATTCCTTAGTCTCTTCGGCCAGGGCTTCTACCACTTCGTCAAAATCAGATTCTTTGGAAAGCAGGGGCTTGCCGACAATATATTTGTCAAACTGTTTTGCGAACAGCTCGCCATCTGCACAAAGATCGTCATACTCGAAACCTGCCATGACATGAGTGGGCTGTACCACTACTTCTTTCACGCCCTCTACCACCAGACGAGCCATGGCTTCTGCTACATTTTCTGTCTCGATGCCATCTCTTTCTTTCAGGATGTCAATGATGGTCTGTGCTGTAAAGGCACGGCGGACTTCATAGTCGGGATAAGCTTCCTGAAGGGCTGTTTCCACGGCACCGATGGTCTTTTCACGGCTGTCATTATAGCTGGTACCAAAGCTTACCACCAGCATGACCTTCTTCTGGCCTTCAGTCTCCATGGTCTCGCCTAAATGCTTCACGATCATCTCTCTGACACCTTCATACTGGCCCAGGCCCTTCAGGACACATTCTACTTCAAAGCCTTCGTTCACAAATGCTGTCTTCCAAGAGTCCTCTTCATCACCGGCCATGTCATTATTCGCATGGTCACCGGCCACGATCATCAAAGGCAGCAGGACCACTTTCTTAGCGCTGATCTCTTTTGCTTTCGCGATCACATCTTCAAGGCCGGGGGTAGCTTCCACCGTACCGATGAAGTAGTTTTTGTGACCAGCTTCTGCGATCTTATCCTGCAGCTTCTGGTATACTTCATTGGACTTGTGTTCTGTGCCATGTCCCATGAAGATAACAGCTGTTCCTTCTTCGTCATATTCTTTTGTTTCTTCGGTGATGACCTTGATCAGCTGGTCAAAGTCTTCATCCTTTGTCAAAAGAGGTTTGCTGATCTTGAAAGATTCGAACTGATCTTTGAAAGCTTCAACTTCTTTGACCACATCGTCATATTCGAAACCAGGCATCACGTGAGTGGGCTGGATCACCACTTCTTTAACGCCATCGCTGATCAGATGCGCCATGGCCTCTGTCACGTTATCGATATAGATGCCATCACGCTCTTTCAGGATATCAATGATGGTCTGGGCCGTAAAAGCACGGCGGACTTCATGATCCGGATAAGCTTTCTGGATGGCAGTTTCCACCGCTCCGATGGAATAGCAGCGGTTGTTGTTATAGCTGGTACCGAAGCTGACCGCCAGGACCACGGGCTTCTGTTCGTCTTCTCCGTTAATGGTCTCCTGGCAATGCTTCACGATCAGATCCTGGACACCTTTGTACTGGCCCATGCCCTTGAGGACACATTCCACTTCAAAGCCGGCTGATTTAAAACCGGACTTCCAGGAATCCTCTTCATCACCGGCCATATCGTTATTCGCATGGTCGCCGGCCACGATCATCAGGGGCTGAAGGACTACCTTCTTCGCACCCATCTCTGTCGCTTTCGCAATGACATCGTCAAGATCCGGCTTCGCTTCCACGGTGCCGATGAAGTAATTATAATAACCGGCAGAAGAGATCTTCTCCTGAAGGTTCGCATAGACTTTATTAGATTCATGTTCTGTTCCATGACCCATAAAGACTACGGCAGTGCCTTCCTGGTTATAATCCTTCGTCTCTTCCGTGATGGCTTTAGTGAGTTCGGCGTAATCAGAATCCTTTGTAAGGAGCGGCTTACCTACCTTGAAGCTCTCGAACTTATCCTTGAATGCGCTGATCTCCTTGATCACATCGTCATACTCAAAACCAGGCATGACATGAGTAGGCTGGATCACCACTTCCTTGACACCGTCTGTCACCAGACGTGCCATGGCTTCCGTCACATTATCGGTCTCGATGCCATCACGTTCCTTTAAGATATCAATGATGGTCTGAGCCGTAAAGGCACGGCGGACTTCGTAATCCGGGAAAGCTTCCTGAAGGGCAGCTTCCACACCGCCGATAGACAGATCACGGTTATCATTGTAGCTGGTACCAAAGCTGACAGCTAAGATCACCGGTTTCTGTTCTGCCGCGGGTTCAGAACTGGGCTCCTCTGTTGTGGGAGCTTGAGTTGCAGGAGCCTCTGTTGATTCCTCTTTGCTTTCGGTCGTCGGGGCGGAGCTTTCGCTGGGAGCTGCGGTAGACTGATCTTTGCCGCCGCAGGATGCCAGGGCTGCCACCATACAGAAAGCAAGGATCAGGGCTATGATCCTTCTTTTCATGGTTACTTTTCCTCCAT
>CACZSO010000197.1 GCA_902783795.1 uncultured Eubacteriales bacterium | reverse complement strand
GCTCCTTCCTGGCAGTTCATATGGAAGTGGTCCTGTCCTGTCATCTTTCCGTTCCGCACAAAGAAGACCTGGACCACGGCTTCCATTCCTTCGACATAGCAGGCGATCACATCCCGGTCATCCTGTGTCTGGGCATCTGTGATCTTCTGCTTCTGGGCTACATGCTTCACTGCATCCAGAAGGTCCCGCTGACGGATAGCCTCTTCAAAATCCAGAGCCTCAGATGCCGCTTTCATCTTATGTTCGATGTCACTGACGATGCCGGTAAAATCTCCGCTTAAAAACCGGCTGATCTCATTAATGCTTTTTTTATACTCTTCCGGTGTCACATAACCCTGGCAGGGGGCCATACAAAGCCCCATGTGGTAATTCAGGCAGGGCCGTTCTTTCTTCATGTCCCGGGGCAGGACGCGGCTGCAGTCTCTGATCTTAAACAGCCGGTGCAAAAGTTCGATGGTCTCCCTGACGGCCTGGGCCGAGGTATAGGGTCCGTAATAAAGGGAGCGGTCTTTTTTCATGGTCCTGGAAAACAGTACCCGGGGATAATCCTCTTCCACCGTGATCCGGATGAATGGATAAGCTTTATCATCCGTCAGCATGGTATTATACCGGGGCCGGTATTCCTTGATCAGGTTGCATTCCAGCACCAGGGCTTCCATTTCCGAGTCCGTGATGATATATTCGAACCAGGCTATGTTTTCCACCATTTTGAGGATCTTCGCGCTTTTTCCCCGGGAGGACTGGAAATACTGCCGGACCCGGTTTTTCAGGACCACAGCCTTTCCTACATAGATCACTTCATCCCGGCTGTTATGCATAAGGTAAACTCCCGGCTTTGCCGGGAGTTTCTTCAGTTCTTCCTCGATGTTGAAAGTGCTCCGCTCTTCCATGTTTCTTAAGTTTTAGCTTTCTGTCCCGGCAGCCGGAGTTTCAGGACTTGCATTCGCAAGATCCGGCTTTTCATAAGAGGTCTCTTCCTGTGTGTCCAGAAGTTCTACTGTAACTTCTGCCTGTGCCTGGGTATCCGGAAGCACGATGACTTCTTCCTTGCACTTTTTGAAGATCTCCATGAATTCTTCGCCGGTGATGGTTTCCTTTTCTATCAGGAACGCAGCGATCTTATCCAGGATATACCGGTTTTCTTCCAGCATTTCTTTCGCCTTTTTATAGGCAGCGGAAAGCATGGTCCTGACTTCCCGGTCTACTTCGGCAGCCGTAGAATCAGCACAGTTCAAAACACGCCGCTGGTCCAGATACTGGGACTGGATGGTCTCCAGCTGCATCAGGCCGAAATAATCTGACATGCCGTACATGGTGATCATAGCCCGTGCATAGGCGGTGGCTTTTTCGATATCATTCGCCGCGCCGGTGGTCACATCGCCAAAGACGATCTCCTCTGCCGCTCTTCCGCCCAGAGCCATGACGATCATATCTTCCAGCTCAGACTTGGAGTTCAGATATTTTTCTTCTTCCGGCGTCTGCATCACATAACCCAGGGCGCCCATGGTCCGGGGCACGATGGTGATCTTTTGTACCGGTTCGGAGTTTTTCTGCAGCGCACTGATGAGGGCATGGCCCACTTCATGATAAGAGACGATCTTCCGCTCTTCCGCTGACATGATGCGGTCTTTCTTTTCTTTGCCGACCAGCACCACCTCAACAGCTTCAAAGAGATCCTGCTGCGTCACAGCCATCCGGCCGCGCTTGACGGCATTGATGGCAGCTTCATTGATCATATTAGCAAGATCCGAACCTACAGCGCCGGAAGTAGCCAATGCGATCTCCTTCAAGTTGACATTGTCAGCCATGTTGATATTCTTTGCATGGACCTTCAGGATATCTTCCCTGCCTTTAAGGTCAGGTTTATCCACGATGATCCTGCGGTCGAAACGGCCCGGACGAAGCAGCGCCTTATCCAGGATCTCCGGCCGGTTAGTGGCGCCCATGATAAGCACGCCCTTAGAAGAATCAAAGCCGTCCATCTCTGCCAGCAGCTGGTTCAATGTCTGCTCCCGCTCATCATTGCCGCCCACAAAGGCGGTATCACGGGATTTGCCGATAGCATCGATCTCATCGATGAAAATGATGCAGGGGGCTTCTGCCTGGGCCTGCTTGAACAGGTCACGCACACGAGAAGCACCGACACCTACGAACATCTCCACAAAATCAGAGCCTGAAAGGGAGAAGAAAGGCACCTTTGCTTCACCGGCAACTGCCTTCGCCAGCAATGTTTTACCTGTGCCGGGAGGGCCTACCAGGAGAGCGCCTTTCGGCAGTTTCGCGCCGATCTTTGCGTAGCGCTGCGGATTATGCAGAAAATCCACGATCTCTGTCAGGGATTCCTTCGCTTCATCCACACCGGCCACATCGGCAAAGGTGATGCCGGTATCTTTCTGTGAATGTTTTTTCGCTGTGGATTTGCCCACGCCCATAATGCCGCCCATACCGCCGGCGCCGCCCATCCTGCGCATCAGGAAGGTGAACAGGCCCAGCATCAGAAGGATGGGCAGGATATAGATCAGGAAATACTCCCAGAAGGAAGAAGAGACCTCTGAAGAGAAAGTAATGCCCTTTTCCTTCAAAAGCGGGATGATATCCTCATCCGGCAGGTAATTCACATAACAGGTCTTATTATCTTTTTTCAGTTTGATGTTCCACTGGCTTCCGTTATACAAAACAGCCTCAGTGACCTCACCCTTTTCCACATATTCGATGAACTGGTCATAAGTGATCTTCTGGGCAAACTGGTTGGAAATGGTCCCTGCCATACGTGATCCGAAGAAGATCAGGAGAGCAGCGCCGATCAGGATGAATATCATCATCGGCATCCGGCCGTTTGGTTTTTGATCTCCATTCTTATTCTCGTTCTGATTATTATTATCCAACTGTCTTCTCCTCTTCTTGTGGTATGACTTCAAGAAGTCTCTTTTTTGCCGCGATGTATCTGTTTAAAAGATAGTCCGGCAATGTCTGGTCCGATGTCCGTGTCATATCCAGGTTATGACATAGATCTGCAAATTTAACCAGGATCACATCCATATTATCTGAGCCTGCGATCCGTTCGATATAGGAGGCATAATCCTCATTTATGTCCCGGGTAAGGAGCAGCACGTTATTCACTACTGCTTCCGGGATCCCCTGGCGGATCAGCGACTGAGCCGTCTCTTCCGTATCCTCGATCACATCATGCAGCAGTGCTGTAGCTGTCCGGATCTCTGTAGTCATCTGGTCAGCCACATGCAGCGGATGGCAGATATAGGGCGTATTACCCCTGTCTACCTGCCCAAAGTGAGCATCATAAGCTATCTGCATGCATTTTTTTGTGAGGTCGGTATAGATCATGGCATTCTCTTATTTAGTTTCACTGTCGTCAACGATCTTGACGGTTTCCTTCATGTACTGGCTGGCTTTCTGTGAAAGCATGTATTCCGCCAGGTATCCTTTGCCGTAAATATCCACAAACTCCTGATATTTATCACCAAATTCTTCCCTCAGGTCTTCTTCTGTATAATGCCAGTTATTCTGCTCTGCCACCGCCTGGTGGACCATTAAAGCCTTCGCCTGGTTTTCGATCATGGTATTCATCTGGGTCTCTGAATAACCATAAGCAGATCCGAAAGAGATGAGATTCATGCCGTAATACAGCTGGGTATTGATATCCATCTGGTTCCGGGCTGTCTCAATAGCTTTCTCCGGGGCATCAAACCCGTCCATGGAATCCTGAAGCACCTCTTCAATGGCCTTCATCAGGTTCGTATCATAGTAATAATCACGGACACGCTGTTTCGCATCATCCTGGGTCTTAATATCGCCGCCGAAGACGGAATCCACTTCTTCCTGATGTTCACTGATGAATTTCTCATCAAATTCCGGTGCTACGGAAATATAATTAATAGTGGTAACAAAGACAGCATCCTTGCCGGCCAGGGCCGGATTATTCTGATAAGGATCCGGGAAAGTAACATTGACATCAAAGGTCTCTCCCGGCTTGTGGCCTATAAGCTGCTCCAGAAAATCATCAATGTAAGAAGTGACGCCGATGGTCACAGCGGTACCCTTTCCCTGGGTATCACCGCCTGCAAACGCCTCTCCGTCGACATAGCCCACGTAGTCAATATTCAGGGTATCCCCGTCCTTAACCACGCTTTCCCTATCCTCTATCATATATTCAGATAAAAACATGTACAGATAAGTGGCTATATCTGTCTCCGTCGGTTCGATCTTTGACTTTTTGATATTCACATGCGAGAAGTCCGGCAGCTCCACATACTCCAGAGCATTTACGCCTTCTATATAGCCTTCATCCGT
>CACZSO010000196.1 GCA_902783795.1 uncultured Eubacteriales bacterium | reverse complement strand
GGAGGCCGCGAAGAGCCTATCAGTCAGGGCTACGTGCCTTGCAAAAAATGTAACCCTTAACAGTCACTAAAGAATAGACAGCAGACCTGGCCGATTGAAACTCAGCAGGTACAGACTGTTGGACCAGACTGATGTGTTTTACGGGAACCGGATCTGTGGTTATTTTCGGAAATTAGAGAAAAAGTCTTAAGGCTTTCGAGGGGATAACGAAGCATTTGAAAGGAGCACATATGTTTAAATTCTGGGGTGATGGATCCGAGGCTGCAAAGGCCTTGGTGGATCAGATCGAGGTCAGGAGTACTGCGAATTTTAACTGGACTTTTATCTTTATATTGGCGGTGGTATTCTACGTTTACTGGACGGAGATACACAAAAAGAATTACGAAATGATCTACGCGGGACTGGCCTTGTATGGTGTGCATTGGCTGTATGAGATCGCCAATGCAGTGATCGGGCATTTCAGCGGGTATCCGTTATGGTCTGTCAGCAACGCATCCACCACCTTCATCCTGCTGATCGGCGTATGCTGGGAACTGTCCATGATGTTTTCTCTGGCCGGGATCATTTCTTTCAAGATGCTGCCGGAGGACAGAAATAAGCGCTATTTTGCAAAGAATGGGAGGAAAGGCATCAGCTGCAAACTGCTGGGGGCCTTGGAAATGGCGTTGCTGTTTGCCCTGGTTGAGTCTTTCCTGGCAGGGACCAGTAATCATTCATTTATCTGGGTCTATCCATGGTGGGGCGTACTGCCGGTTTTCATTACCACCTACATTCCCTTCTTCCTGGCCAGCAATTATGTGCCGGATATGGCGCAGAAGAAGAGGAAAAGTTTCCTGATCACCGAGTGGACGCTGGTGGCGCTGCTATTGATCATATTGATCCCGCTGGGGATCATATGAGGGGAGACCGGTAAAGCAGAATGCCGGTTTTCTTTGTGATGATAAGGATAAGAAACTGATCCGGAAGACCTGCATTCCCTGATCGGAGATGCGCACGGGATCATCGGCCGGGCTGGCTGAGGTTTCATTCCGGATGATAAAGAGGAGGTCAATATGGCGGTGATTCTTTTAGTGGAGGATGATGCGCTTTTACGGCGGGATCTGAAGCAGCTTCTGATCAATGATGGATATAGCGTGAATACGGCGGCGGATCTTAAGGAGGCGCGGCTCTATTCAGGGACGGCGGCGGCTACGGATCTGTTTCTTTTGGATGTGTGGCTTCCGGATGGGGACGGATTTGATTTTCTCTCAGAAGTGCGGAAGAAAAGCCAGGCTCCTGTGCTGTTCTTAACAGCGTGTGATGATGAAGCTTCCATTATCCGCGGGCTGAATCTGGGAGCAGACGATTATATTACGAAACCGTTCAGGAAAGCGGAACTTCTGTCCCGTATCCGGGCTAATTTGCGAAGGTCGGAAGTGGTCCGGGAAAGCAGGCAGCTGATCAGCGGCGGGCTGGTCATGGATACTGTACGGCATGAAGTACGGCTGCACGGGAAGATGCTGGAGCTGAGGCCGGCTGAATACCGGCTGCTCCGGATATTTATGGAAAACCCGGGCAGGCTTATGATGCGGGGGCAGATCCTGGACAGGCTGCAGGAAGAGACATGGGAGGATGCGGTGGAAGATAATACATTGTCCGTACATATCTCGCGGCTGCGTGCCGCGGTGGGCCCTGGGTTCATCGAAACGGTAAGAGGTTTTGGCTACAGGTTTAAGGAAGAAGTCCGGGAGGATGGATACAGAAAGGGGACAATGTGAAGAAAACAGTGAGGGGATTTGTACTGTTAAGCATACTGGCCATACTGCTTCTGGTCCTGCAGTATGGTTACTTTGCCAGAAAGGAAACAGAGCAGGAGCTTGCGCTGGCAGCCCGGATCTGTAAAACCGTCCCGGAAAAGGGGGCGGAGGTGTACCGCCTTCTTTTTGAAACGGAAGACCAAAAAGAAATGGTGAAAAAAGGCAGAGAACTGTTGTCTGATTATGGATATACACCTTATGGTGAGGTGATTTTAAGAAGCCGCAGAATGACCGCCGGGGAACGGACGATCGTCATCATTGCGGCTGTCTTATTTTTTGGTTCAGGCTGGCTGCTTCTTTCTAAGGACATGAGAAGACAGACTGAAGAAAAAGCAGAAGACAAAAAGACAGCGGATACGCTGAAAAAAGCGTTGGGTAAAGAGAAAGAAACCCAGGCCATGAACCAGCGGCTGAAAGAATTTATTGAGAACATTGCCCATCAGATCAAGGCTCCGGTGGCAGGTTGTCTTACCTCCCTGGAGCTTATGCAGGAGCTTGAGGAAGTGGCAGAGAACCCTGAGGCTGACACCCGGGTGGAGGAATGTGTGCAGCGGATGAGCACCGTAAGCCTCCTGACAGAGCGTCTTCTGACCATAGGCAGAATGGAGGCCGGAGAGGTGATCTTTGCGGGTGAGGAGATAGAACTGAAAGAGTTGCTTCTCGTGCTGGCTGATGAGGTTGCTGACAGGAAAGCCTGTGAGTTCAGCTTCAGCCCGGATGACCGGCCGCTGACCTGGTATGGCAGCTACAGCTGGACTTATGAAGCGCTGCTGAATATGATGGCAGACTGCGCAGAATATGACACTTCACAGAAACCATTGTCCGTATCCTGTGCCGAAAAGGGGGACTGGTTCACCATTGTGATCCGGGATCATGGACCGGGCTTTAGAGAAGAAGACCTTCCGCAGATCTTTAACCGGTTTTACCGGCCGGACAGCATGAGGAAGGGCCATGTAGGCCTGGGACTGAATCTGGCCCGGGAGATCATAGAGGGCCAGCAGGGGCAGGTCCGGGCGGATAATGCACCGGATGGCGGAGCGATGTTTACGGTACGGCTGCCCCGTCTGAACATGCTGAAATAATTTTTTACCGTTCACTTTCCTGTAAGATTCCTGTGTTAGAGTAGACATAAGAAAATCGGGAAAGGAGGCAGCAAGGATGTTTTCACTGTTAATGACTGGCATAAGGCGGCGGAAAAAAGAGACCATCCCTATAGTTCTGGTGACGCTGATCATCACCTTTTTCATGTCCGGGATCCTGATGGTGCAGAACATATTGAATATGTACATTAAGGAACAGAATCGGGAAAATTACGGGGACTGG
>CACZSO010000195.1 GCA_902783795.1 uncultured Eubacteriales bacterium | reverse complement strand
GCCTCAGGGTCGAAAACCGTCCAGTTAAACTGACTGTAGTCTTTGACCTGGACCGTATCTCCGTAGACCAGGATCTCTGTGGGTCCCATATAATTCTCCAGCATCCCTTTATAACTGTTCAGCATGGCCGTATAACCGATGTCATCGTAACGTTCTTCGCCTACATTGCTGGTCGTGACCAAAAGAACCGGGATCTTCCGCTCATTCGCGTTGGGTTTCTCCCTGTTATAAGTAAGAGACTGGAAGATCAGCCTCTCAAAGAAGGCTCTGAACATACCGCTGAGGTTGCCCAGATAGTTAGGAGAGCCCAGGATCAATCCATCTGCCTGTCTTATTTTCTCCAATACAGGAGCCAATCCGTCCTTTATGATACATTTTCCATAGTTTGCCGCGCGTTTACACCCAAAACAAGCCTGGCAGCCAGTATATTTCTCCAATTTATAAAGATCTACGCACTCTATTTCTGCGCCTTCTGCGGCAGCGCCTTTCAGTGCTTCCTGGATCATAAGATCTGTATTCCAGCCCTTTCTGGGGCCGCCATTAACGGCGATTATCTTTTTAACCATAAAATCCTCCTAAAAAAACTCAAAATTCTGGTCAATGTTCCACGTGGAACATTCTTGTGTTCATGATAATCAGCCTGATCCAGGTCTATTTTCATCTTCTCAGCCCTTCGATCCGACTTTTGTCCTTCTTTCTGGCATTAAATCATTCCTGAGTTGACTAATGCTTTATAAATGCCTTCATGATCACAGTCATCTGTAATATTCGTAAACCGATGCTGCAATTCCTCCGGTGCATTGCCCATAAGGACCGGCATGCCTACTGTTTCCAACATGGCCACATCATTATAGTGGTCGCCGAAAGCTACCGTTTCTTCTATAGGAATATTCCATAAGCGGCATAATTCCCGGATCGCAGTGCCCTTTGTGATCCCCGAGGGCATGATCTCGATCAATCTTTCAGAAGAAAGCATGATAGATAGCTCCGGAAAAGCCTCCTTCACTTTCCTTTCTATCTCAAGGATCTTCTCCGGCTCGCAGATACATAAAGCTTTCCCGATATAAGCATTATCCGGCAAAGAATCTACTGAACCTTCTTCCGGCTGTGCCTTTATGATAGCTGACTCCTCCATGACCCGGGCATCTTTTATATTTTTGACGATCCAGCGTTCCCGGGAATAGATATTCCATGAAAGATCCGGTTCAAAGGTTTCCAGCACCTTAAGGAGTCTTCGTGTATATTCCTTGGTAAAGCCCGTCTCATACACGACCTGGCGGTTTTCATCCAGGATCAATGTCCCGCTGAAAGAGATGATAGGGCAGGAGAAACCATATTCTTCAAAAATCGGGTAGATACCAGACGGCCCTCGTCCGGAAACGATAACAAAAGGAATTCCTTTTTCTTTCAAAGCCAGGATCCCTTCCTTTGTCCCGGGCAGCATTTTATGCTCTGTAGTAAGCAGGGTTCCGTCCACATCACTGAAAACGATCCTGTATGTCATTTCGTCTCCCTCAACCTGCCGTTTTCCGCGGCATATTCGCTTTTGCCGTTATTTCTCTGACCGTCAGTTTTGCCACAGCCACTCGCTTGAACGCCTCCGGAGCATAAGCCGCACCCCTTGTCTCTTCATATCGCCCCATGATATGATCCAATGCGTCCAGCTTTTCCTCACCTTCCAAAAAAGAGATGTCGGCCGTCCCCATCACAGATTGATAAAACATCGTGGCATTTTTCTCTTCCGGGAGGTACACGACCTGCAGAGGAATATCCATTTCAAAAGAACATCGGCTGTTCTTCTGCATCAGCGAATATTTCCGGCCGGCCATCGCTCCATGGATATAGAAGCAGAGGAGTCCCTCATCATAGGTGTAGGCAAAATTCACCGGGACTATATACGGATAGTCCCCGTCAGCCAGCCCCAGACGCAGGATCTGGCAGGAATCAACGATCTTCAGGATCGTTTCCTGATCTGTTATTTCCCTGTCTTTACGTCTCATATATCATTCCTTTCAGCCTGTAATGCTCCTTATTAAGTACAAATGAACGAAAAACCCAAAACTCCCGGAGCCTGCATGGCTTACGCTGAAAGCCTTAACGTACAGGCAAGACTTTTATACTATATATTGTAAACTTTAGCCGATGAAATGACAATCTGTTTTTCAAAAATCCACAGAGAATTCATTAAATAATTAACTTCTGACGGATAGTTTAGTTCGTGAACAAAACCACCTTTGAGCCGTCCTCACGCTCTTCAACAACACCTCCGTGCGTGTCGCAAAATTCGTATGATCTTATTTGAATATGTACCCTCATCCCTACAAATTTCTTTCCATTCAGCATTGATGTCTTCCTTGCCTGTCAGGCATTTTTAGCATTTTATCTTCTAAATTCTACTTTTGTATCCTGCAGGAGAGTTCTTTTTTTTGACTCCGGTCTGTCAAACTCTTTTTTTAGCCTGTATTGATTCCCTTCAAGGAACATGTTATGATACAAAAGTATGTTGAGGAAAGGCTTTCCTCGTATTCCTGCTCATCGTAAACAGCCTGCCGTGCTGTACATTTTTGAGCGTGGCTGTGACCACTTTTCATAACAGTGAAAGCATGACAGGATCCATCAAACCAAGCCCGGCAGAAAGGAAAACATAGTCATGAAGGCCTTATGACCTTGTCCGGGCTAGATCATGCCGCACAGAATGGGAAGCATTGCCACAAAGGCTTTATGACCTTGTCCTGGCTAAACCATGCCATGCAGAATGGGAAACATTGTCACAAAGGCTTTTTGACCTTACCGGGCTAGATCATGCCGCACAGCATTGAAGCCGTATCTGACGGTGATGATATAACATAACTCCCTTATAAACGCACTTTGCCACCCGGAGAATGATTATGAAACTGATCCCTTTGACTCCTGATTCACCTGATGTTATGCTGGCTCAACAATTAAATGAAGAAGCTTTTCCGGATAATGAACGCGTAGATCTGGATGATTTTTTCCGTTCTAATACGGATGGCCAGCTGGAGATCCTGGCAATTTATGCTGATGAAGCATTTTCCGGTTTTTTTGTGATGCGTCTTTTCCAAAATATAGCTTACATGGCTTTTTTCGCTGTGATCAAAGAAAAACGTTCCCTTGGCATAGGCAGCCAGGTGCTTAAGGATCTGAAAGAATATTATCCGGGGAAGCAGATCGTCGTGGATTTTGAGAGCGTGAGAGAGGAGGCCGCAAATAAGGAACAGCGGCAACGCCGCCGGAATTTCTATCTGCGAAACGGTTTTTATGAGACCGGCTGGTTTCAGTTCTATTCGGACACGGAATTTGAGATCGTCTGCTCTGTACCGATGTTTGATAAAGAAACCTTTGAGGCTTTGATCGCCGATATTCATGCACGTGTACCGGAATTTGACCCGCATCTTTATAATTATTCGTTAAACTAAACTAAGCTGCACAAAAAAGGATGCTATTATGGATACCTCTGTTATTAATCAATGTGTTTTATTCAAGGGTCTGTCATCAGAAGAACTGACTTATGCCCTTAACTTTTTCCACGCGCATCCGCGCCATTTCTTACGCGGAGAGCTGTTTCATCGTCCCGGCGAACTTGTCCGCAATTTTGGACTGCTTTTAAGCGGCAATGTCCATGTTTTTATGGATGATTTTGAGGGTAACCGCATGTTAATGGCCAATGTGGTCCCCGGAAGCACTTTTGCTGAGTCCATGTGCTATCTGGGCCGGAAGTCACAGATCACCATCGAATGCATGGCAGATTCCGATATATTGGTCATGGATACGTTATCTCTCACCCAGCCGGGTCGTATCACTGTAACAGACTGCAGCCTGGCCCAGCGCTTCATAGCCATGCTGGCCTCAAGAACTTTGCAGCTGAATAACCGGATCCAGATCTTAAGCAAACTCACGATCCGGGAAAAAGTCATCACCTTACTCAGTGAGTATACTGCCGCCGGGGCAAAAAATGATATCATCCTGCCTTTCAGCCGGGAGACCATGGCCACCTATCTGGGTGTGAATCAGAACGCTCTGTCACGGGAGCTGTCACGGATGAAAAAAGATGGGATCATAACCTTCCGCCGAAACCACTTCCGAATCTTATAAAAGCGTCCTCACTGACACAGCCCCAAACCGCTTAAATGGATTCTGGGGCCGTGTTTTTTTCCTTTATTCATCGGATGCCTCCATTCAAACACGGCCCCAGACTACTTAAATAGTCTCCGGGGCTGTGTTTTCTTCCTTCATTCACCGGATGTCCTCTCTCAAACACGGCCCCAGACCGCTTAAATGGATTCCGGGGCCGTGTTTTCTTCCTTCATTCACCGGATACTTCCTCTCAAACACAGCCCCAAACCGCTTAAATGGATTTTGGGGCTGTGTTTTCTTCTTTCATTCATCGGATGTCTCCTCTTATAAACGGCCCCAAAAGGTTAAATCGCAGTATGGGGCTGAATCCCGTCATCACCCCTCAACCGTAATCTCAAAAAATAAACGTCTGCGGCTGCGGCAGAGGTGATTAACAAAGCCTTATTATAAAGAGAATAGTTTAGACAGCTCATATTATTACCTCGGGATAGAAAGCCTGAAAGCCCGCAAAAAATCTTTTTTCCCATCTTTTTAACGAGAAACCACTTATAAAACACAATAATCTTCGCCGGAACATTAAATTTGGTTGCATTTGCAATGTACTTTGTCAGTAATATCTTCTATAATCCAGGGGCGGCTCGAAAAAGGCCGCCGGGATCCGGCTTATATAAACTCTCGCCGGAGCACATGCCGTATTTTAGAGGAGGAATTATGAAACATTCTAAAAAATTCTTAGCTTTATTACTTGCTGCCGTTATGGTCCTGGCTCTTGCAGGCTGCGGCACTTCCACACCTTCAACGGAAGCCACCACCGAAGCGCCGGTGTCTTCTTCCGAGGCTGCCGCATCTTCCGCTGAAACATCGGCACCTGCGACTACAGAAAAAACAGAAGATACCACAGCAGCACCGGATACCACGGCATCTGAGGCTGAAACTTCTACAGAAGAGGCTTCTTCTGCGGACACATCTGAAGCGCCTGTTGAAAAAGTTGACATCAACGTTGGCGTTTTGAAAGGACCCACCGGCATGGGCGCCATCAAGATGATGGATGATGCGGAAAACGGTGTGTTTGAAAATTATCATTTCACCCTGACACCGGAAGTTACGGATATCGTAGCCCGGCTTTCCAACGGCGACCTGGATATCGGCGCGCTGCCTACGAACGTGGCCGCAAACCTTTACAATAAGACCTCCGGCGGTGTGGAGATCATTGCCATCAACTGCCTGGGCGTCCTGTATATCCTGGAAAACGGGGATTCTGTCAAATCAATGGACGACCTGAAGGGCCGTACCCTTTATTGCAACGGACAGGGTTCCAACCCCGAATATACCATCAACTACCTGCTGAAGCAGCACGGTCTGACTCCTGGTGAAGATGTAGAAGTTGTTTTTGAAGACGCTTCCGTCATCACCACAAAGATGATCGCAGGCGAGATCGACCTCTGCATGCTGCCTGTACCGGCGGT
>CACZSO010000194.1 GCA_902783795.1 uncultured Eubacteriales bacterium | reverse complement strand
TTGTGATCACCTGGCGTTCCGGAACTGTATCGGCAGCTTTCGTGGAAACAGATGCTTCTGTCTCTTTCGTGCTCTCTTTCACGTCCTTTTCGCCTTTTGACTCAGACTCATTCAAAACAGGCCGGCTTCCGATCTTATCATAGGAGATCCATTCATCGCTGGTGCTGTCATAATAATAGAAATCTGCCTTTTCATCATTACCGAGATAGCCATAGACCAGATAAGTGTCATCTGCCATACCTTCAGCTTTGAAAGCCAGGACAGGCTCATCTTTTATCTCAAGAGCTGCCTCAGTAAAACCCTCCGGCGCCTTGACAGGCGTATCTTTTACGGCAAATTCAAAGGTCTTTCTGCGGGCCAGAAGACGGACAGCATAAATATCTTTATAAAGCGTACCGTGATGATCCTCTTCAGAGGGCGTCTCTGTGCCCTCTGAAGAAGAACTCGTATACTCTTCTGAACCGGCAGATGATCCATCTGTCTCTGTGCAGGTCACATCTTCCTCCGAAGAGCTGTTTCTGGCGGCTTCTTCTATGGATCTGGATTCTTCCAGAGAAGCTGCCACAGATGCCTCGTAATTTTCAGATTCACGGCGGCTCTGTTCTTCTGCTTCAATAGACGCCTGGATAGACTGATTACGTGACGCTTCCTCGGCAGCTTCTGAACGGCGGCGTTCATCTTCTATTGCTGCGATGGAAGCGGCTATACTCTCTTCTATAGCCCGGGATTCATCAATACTGGACTGGATAACACTTTGTTCTGCAGCCTGGGAAGCAGCGATGCTTTCCTCGATGCTTCTGGATTCAGCCTCGGATGCCGCAATGCTCTGGGCTATGGAAGCTTCTTCAGCAGAAAGGGAAGCAGCCATACTTTCTTCTATACTGCGGGATTCTTCTTCAGCCCTGGAGGCTTCGATGCTGGACTGACGGATGGCTTCGATCTCGGCATCCGTTATGATATAGACAGAGGCCGATGTTGAGACGGGGGCATTCTGTCCTGCTCCTGCATCAGAATCAGACAAAGGTGCCATTTTAAGATCACCGACATAAAGCTGTTGTGTTCCCTGACCCACAGCTCTTACATTGACCGTAACAGAAAAAGCCGGCTGGGGATTCATAAAGATAAACCGGGTGCCATTGACAGTGGCTCCGTCGCCGGAGACAGAAAGGATCTGAAGACCTGGATCAGAAGTCACGGTGCCTGAAGCATAAAAAGCTGTCCCGTCATCTGATGACAGAGATAACACTGCAGAGAATTCCGCACCCTGCTCTAAGGTCCCGCCGGGAGCCGAAAACGAAGCTGCACCGTTAAAAGCATAGACCTGCTTCGTAAGCATCAGGTTCAGGGCTGTCAGGTTCAAGATCAGGCACAAGGCAAAAAAACGTTTTTTCAAGATAATTCCTCCGATGTCTCGTCTGAAGATCCTTCAGGAGTTTCGTCATTTTCTTCTGTTTCTTCCTCCGGCGGCTCTTCTCTTGTCACCGTCAGTGTATAGACTCTTTCATCTCCGTTTTCAGCACGGCAGGTCACAGTAATGGTATTCATGCCCTGTGCCAGAAGATAATAGGTGGAAGAAGAACCGGTACATATATCCAGGGGACCTGGGTCTTCTTCGTAATCATTAAACAATGTTATCGTGGATGTGGGTGCATAAGCTGCTGTAAATAGATGCAGCTGTTCGCAGTCATAAGGGACTGTGATATCATAATAGAGCTTATCCGTTGTAAAACCAGAAAGGAAATTACCTGCTATGATCTCTTCCATGGACTTTTCACCGGAGATGACATCGGCTCTGTTGACAGCCCAGATATAAGCCATTTTATAGTTGGGATTACCATCTTTTGAAGGATACACCGTCTCTGCCGGCATATCATGGATCACCGGTATGATAAAGGTCAGGTCAGAATCCGTAATGCCGCAGGTCCTGTAGGCCTCATAAAGCCGTATGGCTTCATAATAAGGCGCTGTCAGGTTCTGCATGTATTGACCCCAGTACAGCCGGTCCGAAGTGGCATCCAGCATGAATTTCTGTGAATATAGAGTGGTCTGGCCCCGGCTGATAAAACTGGTAAAGTACTTCTTAACACCCCCTGAGAGTGATTTGTAACGAGTATTCCAGCCTCCGTAGTAGGCTTCCCTCAAACCATTTTCATAAATGGCATCTCTTGTGTTCCCAAAGGCGCCGATGTTATAGTAATTATAATAACCGCCATCGATCACCTGCCCATTTTCCAGCGTAAAACTGCGGGTTCCCGAGATCAGCGCTGACAAGGCCGATCCATGTTCCTGCAGGATCCTTCCGGCCGCTGTGATCTGGTTTACTCCCACTTCTCTTGCTGACTGTTCGATGGCGTGTGCATAATCCAGCCAATGATACACCGGGAGTTTTTCCGGAGGAGCACCTGTCATATCTATCACTTTGTCACGCTGCGGCACTTCCTCCCGGTTTCCCAGGATGTAAGAACCCAATACCGCGATATCGAACACATCGACTTCGCCATCACCGTTGATATCAGCAGTTTCAAAGGTGGTCTCATCCAGCTCGCGCATTTCCAGGATATAAGAGCCTATAACGGCGATGTCAAAAACATCCCATTCACCGTCGCCGTTCACATCTCCATAAACGATCTGGTCCAGCTTTTCCTGCTGCTCCTCAAGCCATACGGTATATTCGGGATTATCGATATATTCGACTGAATCAAAAAGATCCGCTTCTTCCCCACTCTTCATCCAGAAATCGATCCCGTTCGACTCGATCATATAATAGAT
>CACZSO010000193.1 GCA_902783795.1 uncultured Eubacteriales bacterium | reverse complement strand
CCTCAAACGGTATCTGATAGTACTATCTACAAACAAGACCGGTAAGACTGAAACCCTCAATACAGAGGAGCTGGCAGATCTGAATTCGTATCCGGATTGAAAAGCGTTCCATCACAGGAGTTACCTCCTGCCTTGCTTCCAGGCTCAACTTCTATCCAGGCATTGGGGTTGGTGAACTTGCCGCTCTAAACCGGTCAGATATCGAAGATATTTCACACCTTCATATTCAACAATAAGAAATAAGAGATTAATAGAAAAAGGAATATCAGGTTGTCGATCATACAAATACATACTTTGATACCGATTGCGGGTTCATAGAAAAACCTGATAAATCGTCTGATTCTGTACTATGCGTGCTAAATTTGAGAAAAGAGAAAAGCGGAAATGCTCATCAAATGAACATTTCCGCTTTACATAATGAGCGGGGCGCTGCGTGCCGGTGGTAAGCGCTCAGCGCCGACCAAAGTGGAACGAAGATCAAAAAAACTATTGTACGGTCGCCACCATACCGGATACGGCTGTTTTTATCCCCGATTATACCGTACCGCAGCTGAAAAGCTCTGTTTTGAAGAATCTTGCCCTTCTTCGATTTGATATTGATATGCTCAAGTGGTCTCTGTGTATTCTTTATAAAGAGAACTACACTTTCAATATCTTCTCTCAAAAGTTTGTAGACATCGTAAAGGAGTCTGACTGGTATGAGCCTATTAACAAAGATACTGTAATAATGGCAAGGATCAGGATCTGATATAATTCTTTATTCCGGACAAAAGTATAGAGCCTTACATATGACGCAAAATTGCTTTCGTATGAAAGGCTCTGATCAGTTAAAACACTTATTCTGTATTCAATGTATTTACCAGATATTCGTCCGGCTTGCTCCTGTATCCTGAAGGTCTGCTTATTCCGCAGAATCCCGGGTCGCCGAGACAGATATCTGCGGAGCTGTCCCGAACAACGTGCCGACGGAAGCGCCTCCCCATGACATAAGGAAAGCGGTTGCCATGACTGCTGCAAGTAATGATAATACTGTCTTTTTCATATCCCTGATCTCCTTTCAGTCCGATCTAAATATCTTCACGTGTTTATATTTGAAGCCGTTTTTTCTAACTTCAACTGCATTATGACAGAAAAAATCCCGGAAAGAACCTCGTAATGGTTTCAATTATGGACCGTTTTCGCTATAATGAATACAGATTTTTATAAGGAGCCAAAGATGCATACGACTAAGATCCTGGGCATCGTGCCCTATCCCGAAATGAAAGACCTTATGCTTACGATTGCGTCCGGACGCAGCGATGTGGAACTGGAAGTCTATGTGGGCGATTACCGTGACTGTATAAAGATCCTGGAAGAAAATCTCAACAAGAATTATGAGGTGATCCTTTCCAGGGGCGGCACTGCGGAGGAGCTTTCGAGACGGATCCACTACATTCCCGTCGTAGATATATCCGTATCGGTCTACGACCTCCTTGCGGCAGTTCGGCTTGCCCGCGGCTCAGGCACCAAATTTGCTGCCGTCGGATTCGCCTCTCTTGCACAGGAATTTCAAAAACTGAAAGAGTACACGGGAGAGGATTTCCCTGTTTATGCCGTTTCTTCAGAAGAAGAGACCATCCGGGTACTGGAAAAGCTGAAGTCTGACGGCTTCGGTATGACGCTCTGCAGCGTTGTAGCCCACCAGCACTCCCTGCTGCTCGGCATGCCGTCGATCCTGATCACTTCCGGAAGGGACTGTGTCGATCAGGCGTTTAACGAGGCGGTCCGGCTTTCATTTTATTACAGGAAAATGCATGAAGAGCTGTATTTTTATAAAAATATCCTTCGTTCACATGAACGCCAGACTGTGATCCTGCAGGATGATGACCATATTCTGTTTACAACGGAGGCATATCCCCTTTCAGAGGAGCTTTGTGAGAACTCCAGAAAGGAAATCAGTCTGACCAGGAAATACGGGAAGTGTTCCTTTTTCAAGACAATTGGAAATACTCAGTATTCCGTACACAGTGAAAAAGCCGAGTATGACGGAAGGCAGTGCTGCGCACTGAAGTTTACCCGTACCAGGATCCCGGTGAAGATCGACAGACACGGCATAAGCTATACCGACATCACAGCGGTCCGGACTGAACTGGCTGTTTCCAGCCTGCCGGTTCTCTTCTGCGGGGAGGATCTCGACAGACTGAAGGAACTGAACCGTTCCCGATATCCTGTCCTGATCACTGGAGAAGCGTGCAGCTATAAAAGCATGGCTGCGAAGTACCTGTATGCCCTGGGGGATCGAAAGTCAGACCCGCTCATTACTATCAACTGCGCTTCCCTCGGTATAGCAGGATGGCAGTTCCTGCTTGAAAACGAGGACTCCCCGTTAAACGGAAGTGACTGTACCGTGCTGGTCAGCCATCTGTCCAGCCTGGATGAAACAAAGCGTATGGCTTTTCTGAGCTATATTGAAACGAACCTTTTCTGCAGCCGAAACAGGGTCTTTTTCTTGCATACAAAGACATGTGCTCCCGATACAGCAGAGTTCATTTCACAGCTTGTCCATAAGACCCACTGTCTGATCTACGAGGTGCCGCCGCTCAGAGAGCGCCTTGCGAACCTTGACGCATATATCAGTATCTTCCTCAACAGGAAAAATCAGGAAGGAAATGATCACGTAATAGATATGGACCCCGCAGCACGGCAAACCCTGCATACATACAGCTGGCCTTTCAGTTACCGGCAGCTCGACCGTGTCCTTGAAAGGCTCTATTGCTCTTCGGAAGAAGGGCGGATCTCCCCGGCTGCAGCGGAAGCCGTGCTTCAGGAAGAAGATCTGCTGGATAGTGGTCCCGGACAGAGCAAGCGGGAGAACCGTTCTGCCCGTCCCGCCGCCGGCAGTATGCAGGACTGTATCGATCTTTCAAAGCCGTTGGAGGAGATTACACGCAGTGTCGTTATGAAGGTTCTGGAGGAATGCGGCGGCAACCAACGTGCAGCAGCCAGACAACTGAAAATCAGCAGGACTACACTATGGAGGATGCTGAAAGAATAACCGGGTCTGTCTTGATACAAACAAATAAGGCGCAGACAGCATTACGACTGTCTGCGCCTTTTCTCATAATGAGCGTGACGGGAATCGAAGGGCACGATGAGTTGAAAGCCCCATGGAATGGGCGTTTTGAGGCACCTGAAATAAGTGTCTT
>CACZSO010000192.1 GCA_902783795.1 uncultured Eubacteriales bacterium | reverse complement strand
TTTCTTGATGATGCCCCAGGATACATTGCCGTATCCGGAAACGCCGATGCGCTTGCCTTCGATGGAGTCATTCTGATGCTTTAAGACTTCCAGGAGATAATAGATAGCGCCGTAGCCGGTAGCTTCGGGACGGATAAGGGATCCGCCGTAGCTTAAGCCTTTGCCGGTCAGAACGCCGTTTTCGAAAGTGCTCTTTAAATGACGGTATGCGCCGTACAGATAACCGATCTCACGGGCGCCTACGCCTATATCACCGGCAGGAACGTCGGTGTCAGGTCCGATATATTTATAAAGAGTGGACATATAAGCCTGGCAGAAACGCATGATCTCAGCATCGGATTTACCGGCCGGATCAAAGTCAGAGCCGCCCTTGCCGCCGCCGATGGGCAGACCGGTAAGGCTGTTCTTAAAGGTCTGTTCAAAACCCAAGAACTTGATCATTCCTTCATTGACATTGTTACGGAAACGAAGACCTCCCTTATAGGGGCCGATAGCGCCGTTGAATTGGCAGCGATAGCCGCGGTTCGTATGCCACTGGCCCTTATCATCTTCCCAGGCTACACGGAAAGAGAAAATCCTTTCAGGCTCAGTCATACGGCCTAACAGATCTACCTTTTCATATTCCGGATGACGCTCAATGACCGGCTCCAGCGAAGTCAGGACTTCTTCCACCGTCTGGCAGAATTCAGGCTGAGACGCATTTTTGGTCTTTACTTCGTTTAATACTTTTTCAAGATATGCATTCATAATTGCCTCCTCTTGTGTTTGCTCCGCATGTTCTCTCAGGTGATCCAGCGCTTTAAGCCCGACTATCTTTTTAAGGACACCCTTCTTATCTGTCCCTGAAAAAACCCGGAATAAAAAAACAGGATTATAATAATCTTTTTTCCCCGGATTTGTCAATATAAAAAATCAATAAAAATGGATAATATTTCTCAATTTTTTTCAAAAATGTGTTCGTAAAAAGCGCTGAAACCTGCCGCAGGCCTTGGGAAAAGGCCCTGTGGCAGGTTTTTATCAGTTATTTCGGATAATTAACCGCTGATCCCTTCGTCAGCCGGTGATCACGTCAATGTTCCTGTCAAAGAATCCGATAGCAGCAAACTCCGGATCATTGAAGCTGTTGCCGGAACGGAAGATCATCATCTTTGCCGCCCCGTGCCACTCGGCTGCTTCACATTTTCTTAAGTCGAACCGGTCGATAAGAGCTATAAGACGCCTCACCTGGCCCCGGTCCATGATGCGGTCATAATGACCCGGAAGGATCCCGCAGAAATCATAGGTATCCAGTCTTTCAAGGGATTTTCTGAACTCCTTAAGAGGAATGCTGACCAGGACACGTTTCAGTACAGCATCGCCGGAAAGCAGCAGCTTTGTCTCTGAATCCAGGGCTGTAAGACATCCCCTGGTATGTCCCGGGACTTCGATGATGGTAAGGTACCTGCCGCCCAGGTCGATGACATCGCCGTCTTTTAAAAGCTTCCAGGCATAGTCACCTCCCGCTGCCACGGCTTCATCCACACCGCCGGGGATCCTTTCGGATATAGGAAACACCGGCTGGTCCAGCCCATCTTCGTGCTCTCCGATCCACACTTCATCGAACAGAGCATTGCAGCCGTTATGATCCAGATGGTTATGGGAATTGAGTGCCATGACAGGAAGATCTGTCAAGCTCTCCACAAAGGCTTTGATATTGCCGTTTCCGTAACCGCTGTCCCATAAAACGGCCTTTTCATTACCCTCTACCAGATAAGCCATGACGTGGCCGGTGCCGGGGACCTGCCCGGGACCGAAACTTTTCCCGGGAGTTTCAATGGCGGTGATGCCCGGAGCTACGCTCCAGTGATGATAAGTTCTGTCAAACTCTTGCATAATATCGTCCTCCTGTTATCAGTCCAGTAAGGTATCCGGATCATTATAACGGCAGTTGGCTATACCGCGCTGCATAATATACCCGGTCCCAAAGGATGTCTTTACGGTATCTGTATAGGCATGAGGATCTTTAAGCACTGCTTCGATAGCCTCATTAAGATCCGTGACCACCCGGGGCAAAGAATCGATGGCACCATGACCATCTGCGCAGCGGTCAAACTCGTTCACCCGCTTTGCCAGTGCCCTTAACTGGCTGGCAAAATAGCGGACATCCAGACATTCTTCATGGAGCATGGGCGGAAGCAGTTTATCCGCATCCATTTTCCTTCTTCTGCCGTTGATGCCGATGCCCAGGCCGGGTACCAGGGACTCAAAGATGGCATCTCCGGTATATAAGACACGGCCCTTTTTATCAAGGAATACCGCCAGTCCCGGAGCATGGCCGCCGGTATGGATCAGTTCAATGTTATAATCCTCACCCAGGTTGATCATGTCATGGTCTTCGAGATGGATACACTTAAAGGGCTTATAGGGCACCAGGTCCTCTTCGGTAAAGAACTGTCTCCTGGTCCCGAAGAAATCTATGAATTCATCCCATTTCTTCCGGTATTCATCCTCAGTAAGCCGCAGGCTTTCCTCCAGGATATCGGCACAATAATCATGACAATATACCTCATCCCACTGGAGAGATCCGTAGGAATGATCGCCGTGATTATGGGTGACCGCCGTCAGCACTTCTTTGCCCTCCACCAGCATTTCGCAGAGGCCTTTCAGATCGCCGATACCATAGGCATTATCAATAAGCAGGGCTTTTTCAGGGCCTTCTACCAGATAGCACCAGTTATCTCCCACCGCATTGGGGCCTGCTGCCCGAAGAGCCCAGGAATTATCTGAAGTCTTAAAAACTTCGATGAAAGGATCGATGTCATAAACTTCCGAACCATATTTGGCACGCAGTGAATCCAGATAGGTGATGTCCGGATTCTCACGGCTGGGGATATAATGTCCCTGAGGCGGTGAAATCGGCGCAATTTTGTGATCCCGTTTTTCCTCCTCTTTAAAAAGCTCCCATGCTTTCGAAGCAAACCGTTCGCCGTAGATCATGAAATAATCCCGGTAATATTTCATATCATTATGCTTTTCTGTGTTTCCATTAACGCCCACCGGGCCGATATGGATGACAGGTCTGCCAAAAGAACCACCCCCAGAGAAGATCAGCATACCAAAGACCAGCTCATTCATCAGAATAGACTGGATCACCAGCTCAGCTCCCCCGTGTGTATACTGTTCTGTAGCAAAAGCGCCGCCCAGTTTCCCTGCCAGGCCAATTTTCCCGGCACTCATCAGCCATTCCCTTAAGGCCGGTGACATGAGGCTGGCATAGGTAGGTCCGCCGATGACCACTCCCTTCGCTTCTTTTACGAATTCTTCATTCACTTCATTGATGAAGAATATTTCAGCCTCTGCCCCTTTTTGCCGGTTCATGCCTTCAGCGATCCATTCCGCGGCCTTAAGGGTATTCCCGGACTTTGAATCATAAATAACCGCCAGTTTCATCTGTTTCTCCTTTCATTATTCTGTTAATTCCAGATCTGCGGCTAACGCCCGGTGATCCGACAGCTTCATCGTATCGATCATACGGACATTCGTGATGTTTATATTTTTTGAGACAATGATATTGTCTACCGAACAGACTTTCATCTGTCCGCTTCGTTTCTTAAACGTATCCAGCCAGACACCCTCCAGGCCATTGGCCATACTGAAATTTTCCCGGAAAGTATCAAATTCATAAGTGCCCTGGTCCGCATTGAAATCTCCTACCAGGATCCTGTAAGGTACCGGGTCATTTTTCATGGCTTCTTTCAGTATCTCCATCTGCTGTTTTCGAATACTCTCCTTTTCAAAAGTCAGATGAGTAAAGAAGAAGGCGATCTTATATCCCTCTTTCTCAAATACCACACGGCCATAACCCCTGGGCTCTACAGCCCCTTTGCTCACGAGGCCTCCCGGTCCCCAGACACTGATCTGGGAAGCCAGAGTCAGCGGTCTTCTGCAGTCCACTTTTTTATAGCAGGCCCTGAATTTTTCTCTCATCTTTTCCGGTTCCGGGTCATCACTGTAAAGATGAAAGGCTTCCTTTTCCAGGAAAGGATACATACTGACTGCGGCATTCCCGTAGCCTCCGTTTTCACTGAAATCCACGGCTCTGGCGAAAAAAGCATCTTTGTACCTGTCTCCACAGTATCCCGGCAGAGGATCCGTTTCGTACATCTTCTCATACCGGCGGGTGTACTGATCCACCTCCTGCAGCCCCCAGATCTCCACGCCGTTTTCTGCCATGAGTTCCCGGTAAAGCGCAGGGTCCTGAGGTTCTTTGATATCCACATTAAATGTGGCAGCTGTAAGCTTCATAGGTTCCTTTCTCCGTCCCTCCCCGGGCCGGACTTCTTCACGCTGTTCTTTACTCCAGCCTTATTATTCTCCCGCAGGCTTATCAGACAGCTTATCATTTTTCTTCCGCCATTCATCTAGTCTTTCCTGTTTTTCCGCCATATACTCTGTAAGGCCGGCCTCATAAAGTTCTTTATTCAGATCTTCTGCACGCTGCATCGCATCCTGATCTGTCATCAGTCCGCTGAAGGAGAATAAATAGCTGAAACGGATGTTTTCAAGGGCCGATCTGATATCCTCCAGGCCTTTGGCTTCAAAATAAAAGTCATAAGCCAGGCTTTTCATGGCCTTTCTTTCCGCATCCGGCCATAATCTGCTGAATACTTCCGGATCATTTCCGTAAAAAACGTGGCCTGTTCTCTGGTTCGGGTAAAGATAGCCCAGGTCGTTATGCCAGCCGCTGTTCTCTTTGGTGACCCCTTCCGGGAAAACTGCCGTATCTTCATCTGCGGCTGTCCAGTCTAAACCTTCCACGCCCCAGTTCAGGGTATCATTATAAGAGGCAGAGCAGAAAATATAATTTAAAAGCCGGGCTGCCATGACCGGATCTTTTGAGGTTTTCGGGATCCCGTAGCCACGGCCGTATGTCCTCTGCAGCATATATTTGGTGACAGGAAAAACGACCATTTCCCTCGAGCATTCCTCTGATATCACACTGGCCGTTTCCGGAGAGATGTGCCGGAAGCCGCCGAATACCGCGCCGCTTTTTACTTTATCGGAGAAAGATCCGTAAGGGTCATAGTCTGGTTTCATGGGGGTCTTCATATATCCGCTCCTCCCCCAGTCCTGCAGATATGAAACAGCTTCTCTGAAAAAGTCCGATTCATAATAATTCGTGACCGACCAGGTCTGTCCGTAATGATCCAACACACCGAATCCATCTTCCAGGGTATCTGTATGTTTCTGATTCATGGCAAAGATGTCATCATGATCCAGAAAATATGCCCCGTCCTCATCGATCATCCTCATATCCGGATGAGCATAATAGACCCGGCTGAAGATCTCCGACAGCTGATCCAGATCTCCTGATATCAGATCAAATTCTGAATACCCTGCCTCTTCCAGCAGGTCTTTCCTCATTACAAATCCAAAGGCATCCCCGCGGAAACGCAGACATGGCAAGGATAACAGCCGTCCGTCTTTCATGGAGGCTTCCACCATCTCTGGACCGATAACAGCCATGGCTCCATCAAGTTCTTCCCTGACATCCATAAGATCCAGTAAGAATCCATTCTCATAAAGCTCGCTGACATTACAGCGTTCATCATCGGTAAAAGCTATGTCGAAGGAAGTTCCTGCATACAGCCGGTTCATGGTATCATTAAAGGCGTTCAGAAGGTCTACCGGGATAAATGTCACTTCGATCCCGGTATCGTTTTTGATCATATCGCCCAGCCTATCCAGCACGGCATCTCTATGGGGCCAGTTCAGCTTTGCCACGATCACCGGCATCAAAGCCCGGTAGGCAGGTGTTATCTCTTCTTGTGTTTTTTGTGAAGTTTCTGCTTCGGAGGTCACTTCTCCGGTCACATCAGTCCTGCTTTCACAGGATATCGGGCAAAGACATATCAGGATCACCAGGATGATCATTACTGATGAGCGCCGTCTGGTCTTATTCGGAAAATACATGGAACATTCTCTCCCTATCCGACAGTCTTTTTCTGTACGGTTTATCATGATATATCGTATCACAGGTCATAGTACCCGTCAAGCTTACCGGGCTGTGCCGGGAAGTGAATGTTCCGGTTTTTTATGATCTTTCAACAGTGGTCAGTCTGTCATAAATACCAGTCTGTTCTGAAAATAAGACTTTCCTGTAGACATTGACAGATCCGTGTGTTATAATACATCCATGCTCGGAGGGCATATCATTCACAGGAAATGATGCGCCGGATAAGGCACAGGCTGAAATGCCTGCAGCTTTATCCGGCGCTTTTTTCATGAAAGGAGTAAAGTATGGAAATCAGAAAACTTGACAGATGGGAAGAATGGATGGAAAGCGACCGCATCATAGGCACCGCTTTTCTGCATGGCTGGGACGAAAAGAAATCCGAAGAAACGTTCAAAAAACAGGCCAGCGGGGAAGAGGAAAGGAATGAAGAAGCCTGGGGCGTCTTTGATGAGGAAGGTATCATGCACACCAGCTTTGTCACCTCGACCCGGAAGGTCATGTTTGACGGAAACATCATCCCCCTCAGTGAAGTAAACATGGTAGCTTCTCTTCCGGAATACTGCAACGGCGGCAATGTACGCAGGCTGATGGCTGCCGTTCTCCGGGATTTCAGGGCACGGGGCGATGTTTTTGCCGTCCTGCACCCCTTCTCCTTTGCTTTTTACCGTAAGTTCGGTTTCGATCTTATCTCAAAAGGCATGACCCAGAAACTGCCGGTGGGCGAACTGAAAAACTTCTCCTTAAGCTACGATGTCCGTCAGGTCCGTTCGGAAAAAGAACTGGCGTCTCTCCGCAGGATGTACGAAGCCTACATTCAGACCCGGAATCTGGCAGATCTGCGTTCAGATAAAGACTGGGTCTACCGGGGCAACGGCGAGGTAGGCCAGGCTGACTGGTTCTCCCGTGACAAACAGTCCTATACTTATATCTTTTCCGATGAGACCGGCGACCGTGCTTACCTGAAATTCGTTTATGACTTCGGTCCGGAAGGTCCTTTTACCGGAGATATGCGCATCACCGAACTGATCTATGACAGTCCTGAAGCCTTCAAAAACGTCATGGGCTTTGTCTACGGCATGCGGGCCAAGCTGATCAATGTCATCATCAGTGTGCCTGACCACATCGACCTTTCTGTCCTGATCTCCGAATGCGACCATGTGGAGCAGACCCTGGGCGGCCACCTGATGGGAAGAGTCCTGGATCCGGAAAAAGTCCTGACCCTGATGAAACAGCCGGAAGGAAAGGGCTCTTATACCCTCTGTCTGAAAGACGATTTTCTGGAGGAAAATTCAGGAATATTCACCGTAAACTATCAGGATGGCAAAACGGTCGATGTTTCAAAGGGCGGCACTGAAAAAGAGGCCGATCTGGTGCTTGATATCAGGACTTTCTCCCAGCTTTGCGCCGGACTTCTCAGCCTGGACCAGGCCGTTTACAGAGAAGGCACCGTCCTTTGTAAAAATCAGGAAACCTTAACTCAGGTCTTTCAGAAAAAACTGATCTATGCTTCATGATCCTTTCTAAATAGACCCCGTCTTTCATGTCATCTTCATAAGCTGATGCAGATACCAGCTTATTCGGCGTACATCTCATCCAGGATCTTGTATAATTCTATATAAGGTGCTGCCTCCAAAGACAGCTCATCCCCGAAAACCATGACCTCATCCTTTCCGGAGGAAGCAGGCCATTCCGGCAGGCCTTCTCCGTTGGGATCACCGTATTTGATGAAGTTCAGGTAATACTGCTTCATAGCCCGGCTTAAGGCCCGGTCCTTATCATCATACAGCGCAGAATCCGCGGGAATATTGCCGTACAGATAGACCTCCTCACCGCTGTGCCAGGCGCTGAGCCGCCCGTTTTCCTTAACAAAATAGTAGACATACGACGGGATCCGATTCTCCAGAGCCTGGCGTTCCCAGCAGTAATGGCCGTAAGTAAAGAGCACCGCCGAATAGATCCTGGCCCACTGCTCTCTGGCTTCCCGGTCCGTAGAGGCAGGGAATAAAGAGAGGACCTGCGCGGCATAAGGCTCCTTAAAGGATCTTTTTATCTTTTCTTCATAGTTCTTCAGATTCGCCTGGCTGAACAGGATGAAGGGAGCGGCTTCGTCTTTATTGAAACCGTGCAGCTGGGCTTCTTCGTTATGAATGCCCTTTTGATAAGCTTCATAAGGCGTTTCGGGCAATACATAGCCATCCACCGTCATATGATGATGCCGGGCCAGCTCTCCTACCAGTTTTTCTGCCGGAAGTGCCCTGAGCTCCGCCAAGGTTCCCACCTTCAGCCGGGACTTCGTTGCAGCGCCGGCTTCCAAAGCATCTTTTAGAAGACGGAAGGAATGGGCTGGCTTTTGTGCTGTGACGGTGGAACTCTCTCCCACGGCCCGGCGGAAAAGGCCTTTCGCCAGAGGTGAAGTGCATAAGGCCGTTACGCAGGCGGAGCCAGCAGATTCCCCGGCCAGGGTCACATTATCCGGATCCCCGCCGAAGGCACTGATATTGTCCTGCACCCACTGAAGGGCCATGATCTGGTCCAGCAGACCGTAGTTTCCGGTGGAACCGTTCTCCGATTCGTTTATCAGCTCATTGTCCGCAAAAAAGCCGAAGATCCCCAGACGGTAGCCCATATTGACCACAATCACCCCATCCCGGGCCAGGGCTTCCCCGCTGTAATCCTCATACCAGGGCTGGCCTGTCTGCAGGGATCCGCCATGGATATAGACCAGTACGGGCAGCCCCCCGGTCTCTCCCGCCGGCTTCCAGATATTCAGATACAGCGAATCCTCACTGACCGGAGGCCGGTGATTGTCCAATAAGGAGATCTTATAATCATGATAGCCGATGATCTGCGCCAGAGAATTATAGATGGGCAGTCTTGTGGTCTGCATGGACATGGGCGCAAAATGATCCGCTGCCAGCACTCCTTCCCAGGCTTCTGCAGGCTGCGGCTCTTTCCAGCGAAGTTCCCCGACGGGAGGTTTCGCATAGGGGATGCCTGTATAGACCTCCACAGCCCGGTCCTCTGTGTAAACGCCTGTCACATCACCCTTTTTCGTGCTGACAACGCCTGTTATCCCGCCTGTTTTCCCCTTTACGGCAGGGACTGCCTTCACCGGCGGCCAGGTCATCCACAGGATCCCTGCCAGGACCAGAAACAGGCCGCACCAGGACAAAAAACGAATTCCACGAGCTGCCGCGTCAAGTTTTTTTATCCGCAAGACAGCGAAACCCAGGAGGATCACACCTATCAGGATCCATCCTAAGATCGTATGCTTATTCAGTTCCAGCACTGCTGCCATCACCAGGGCAATGACTATCAGCAGGATCCGCCAGAACACACGTCCTCTTTTTTTACTGTTTTTTTCTTTCATGGTACTTTACTCCGGTAATACTTCTGAGACCATACCTTATCAATAATTCCGGACACTGTCAATCCCCGTATGACCCTGTATGTAAAACCTGCTCCTTGTTGACACTTCCAAAGCTCCCCTGCTATAATGAAGTGACTTTTGAAAAAATAAAGGAATTCACAGACGTATGACTGCCGCAGAGAAAAAAGAATTCAACAAAGAACTGGTCTCCCTTGCCGTTCCTCTGGCGCTCCAGGGGCTTTTGACCGCCCTGGTAGGAGCATCCGACGCCCTGATGCTGGGAAGGCTGACTCAGGACGCCATAGCTGCAGTATCCCTGGCCAATCAGATCTCCTTTGTCATGTACCTCTTCAGTGGTGCCGCAGTGGGCTCTGTCAGCGTCCTGGTAGCCCAGTACTGGGGAAAGCAGGATTATAAGAACGCTAAGCGCTTTGCCGCCATGTCCCTTAGGTACGCCGCCGGTATCTCTCTTTTCTTTTTCCTTCCGGCCTTTCTGATCCCCGGAAAACTGATGGCCTTCTTCACGCCGGAAGAGGAACTGATCCGGATCGGTTCCTCTTACTTAAGAGTGGTGAGTTTTTCCTACGTTTTTTCCGGGATCGCCTCTTGTTATCTTATGATGATGCGTGTCTCCGGTTTCGTGAACATGACCGTGAAGATATCCGCGGTGACCGTCATCACGGACATGATCGCGGACCTCTTCCTGATTTACGGTATCGGGCCTTTTCCAGCCCTGGGTGCCGTCGGTTCCGCTTACTCCACCATTGCCGTTCAGCTTATTTCTCTGGCCTGGTGCCTGGTCTGGGCTCATAAACATAAAACCATCAGCCCCGATAAGGAAAGCCTGGCCTATTTCTCAAAGCAGTATGAAAAAGACATCTGGAAGATCATTCCCGGTATGCTGGCCAGCAGCCTATGCTGGGGCTTGAGTATTACCGCCCACTCCTATATCATCGGACATCTGGGAACAGATGCGGTGGCGGCCTATTCGGTAACAGCTGTGGCCCAGGAATTGATCCAGTTCGTCACCCAGGGTCTGGGAAGCGGCGTGGCCATCATGATAGGTCATCTCCTAGGCGCCAATCTCCTGGAGAAGGCAAAGGTCTACGAACGGCGGATCTGGAAGGTCTGTTATATAAACGGAGCCATCAACGTATTCCTGACAGCCCTGGTGGGCTTCCTGGTCTACACCTTCTATGTGCTGGAGCCTCAGGCTAAATATTATCTGGTGCGGATGCTGATCTTCATGGCCTTCTACATGTTCGCCTACTGCTTCAACACCCTCTATACCTGCGGCGTCTTCCGGGCAGGTGGAGACAGCCGCTATGACGCCATCAGCGTCTTCTTTGCCACCTGGTGCTTCGCCATTCCCCTGGCTCTTCTGGGCTGCTTCGTGTTCCACTGGCCGGTAATGCTCGTTTTCGTGGTCATGTGTCTGGATGAGATCGTGAAGGTCCCGGTCCTGCCCTGGCGGATCAGGAAATATATCTGGCTGAAGAACCTGACCCGGGAAGAAGCCTGATAAGACCCTAAAGATCCGGTGAATAAAAAAGAGGCTCTTAACACACCCGAAATATGCTTGAATCCGTCATTGTATGCCCCGGCAGCAGGGGTATAATGTACAGACTTGAAGAAAAAACGCCGCAAGTGTCGGAAATAAACACTGAAAACATTCAGCATAAGAAGGTACACAGAGATGAGCATAGACAATGGATTTGAGAAAGAAGAAAGCACTCGGGAGATTCAGACTCCTGAAGGAGAATCTCCTGAAGTCAAAAATACCGGCGGCCGTAAGCCCGGAAGAAAATACCGCAATCCTCTGGCAAGGCTTTATGATGAGGAAAATCTTTCACCGGAGCTTCGGCGGTCACTGACCTTTATTCTGATCGGCAACATCTGCGGAGCACTGACGGGTTATGTATGCTTCTCCAGCTCATCGGCCCTGGTGACCCTGGCAGCATCCCTGGGGGCAAAGGACTTGCATTACGGCATCATTTCCTCCTTCGGATACATCGCCACGGTGCTGGCCATTCCGTACTCGATGCTGGTCAACCGGACCCATAAACGAAAGAAATATATGCTGACCTTCGGTCTGGTCAGCCGGGCGCTGTGGCTTCTGATGGGCTTTATCCCCCTTGTGGTTCCGGCATCGCCGGAATTCTTAAGGATATGGACGCTGATCTTCATCATCGGTGCCAGTTCCTGCTTAGGCGCCATGATCCAGGTAGCCTGGTTTCCCTGGTTCGGCGATCTGGCACCGGAATCCATCCAGAGCCGATTCTTTTCGTTCCGGGACGTGATCTCGTCGGTAGTGGGCATCCTGTACGGCCTGTTCATTGCCTGGCTTCTGGACACATTGCCGGAGAACAACCGCTACCTGATCGTGTTCCTGATAGGCTCCATCCCCGGCATCGTGGACATGATCTGCTTTGCCTTCGTCAAGGAAGTGTACGCTTCGGAACCGGCTAAGCTGAATCTTTTCAAGCTCATTAAGGATGAGATCTTAAAGAACCGGAACTTCCTGGTGTTTGTGCTGATGTATACCCTCTGGATCTTCGGAAGCCAGCTGGGGAACGTCTATTTTGTCCCCTACGCCATGAACGTGATGGGCATCACCCATATGCAGAACATGATCTTCGGAACCTGCGCGGCGTCCCTGGCGACGCTTCTCATGGCACCCCGGTGGGGCAGGGCGATCCATCTGTTCGGGGCAAAAAACGTGCTGTACCTGGCCGGATTCATCGGCTCCCTGACACCGCTCTTCTACTGGTTTGCAGTGCCGAAGAGCGTGATTCCGGTATTTCTGTATAACTTTGCGGGAACTTTCTTCTTCTGTGGTGTCAACATCTGCATGACAACGATGCAAATCTCCAACACACCGGCTGCTACCCGCGCCACTTATCTGGCACTCCTTTCCGTGGTGTCGTCGGTGATCGGCGCTACGCTGGGCTCCCTTGCGGGCGGCGCATTCCTGGATATTACGGAAGCACGGCACCTCTTTGAAGCCGGTTTTGTGGACCGCTACAAGATATTGTTTACCATAGGCACCCTGATCCGCCTGGCTGTGATCTTCTTCCTGGTACCAAGACTTAAGACAGACTCGAAAAAGACCGTGTGGGACCTGGCCGGATGGCTAAATCCCTTTAAGCGAAAAAACATCTGAAAAAGAAAACAGACCATTGAGTTTATTCAAACTCAGTGGCCTGTTTTTTATCGGACTTTTCCTACAGCCCCTTTTATCTCATTATCTCCCCGGCAGATCAGTGCACCACAGGTTGGGTCTCCTGAGCCAGCAATGCTTCCACCAGGCTGCGTTTTTCATACAGGACACAGCCGCCGGCATGGTCCTCCAGCAGATACCCGTTTTCCCGAAGCAGGGTGAAAAGCCGGGAATTCAATGCCTCCTTAAGAGACGTGTCCCGCACATTGATGTCCGAATACGGAGAGAAGGGACAAGGCTCTGCCCCGCCGTGGGAATTGATGTGGAAGAAGCCCCGTCCGGCTGCCTCGCAGCCCCCGGAGGCTTTCTCATCCCCGGGGAAGGAAACGTACACCATCTCCGGGTGCTCCTGCCGCCGCTTTTCGATCCAGGCATTGAGATAAGCCCGCTCTTCATCTCCGGGTGCCAGCTCCAGGCTGTCATCCGTCACCGGCACATATTCCACATAGATCACGGCCTTGCAGCCTCTGTCCGCCAACTCCTTCAGAAATTCATCCGAAGTCACTTCCCGGATGTTCTGTGTGGTGACCGTAACGGAAGCCCCGAAGATCAGGTCCCGTTTATGCAGTTCATCCATGTTACGGATCAGGATGTCGTAGATGCCTTCGCCGCGGCGCTCATCCGTGATCTCCTTCCCGCCCTCGATGCTCATCACCGGGATCAGGTTCCGGCATTTTTCGAATCTTATAAGAGAGCCTTGATGCAGGCTTCCACTTTAGCCATATCCGCGGTGGGCTCAAACCTGGCAGCTACTTCTCCGTTCCTGTCGACTACGAATTTTGTAAAATTCCATTTGATATCCGGCTTTTTATCCCAATCCGGGTCTGCTTCGGAGAACATCTTCTCCAGCAGCCCCTTGAAAGGATGTTCATCAAAGCCTTCAAAGCCTTTCTGTGATTTCAGATAGGTGTAAAGCGGGAGTTCGTTTTCCCCGTTTACATCTGACTTTTTCATCTGCGGGAAGGTGGTGTTGTAATGCAGCGTGCAGAATTCATGGATCTCTTCATCCGTTCCCGGCGCCTGGCCGCCGAACTGGTTGCAGGGAATATCCAGGATCTCCAGACCCTGATCATGGTAGTCCTTATACAGCTGTTCAATAGGTTCGTACTGCGGTGTAAATCCGCAGCCCGTAGCTGTGTTGACAATGAGGATCACTTTTCCTTTGCAATCCGAAAGTTTCACTTCTTCACCGCTGCCGGCTGTGATCGTAAAATCATAAATCATTTCGTGTTCTCCTTTCTGTACTGCTAAAATTCAAAAAACACGCATTCTTCTTAAGGGACATCTGTCCCCTCCGCCTCCGGAATCTTCTTCAGGAGATCTCCCGGAGCGACCCTGTCACTCCCCCGCAGACAGATCCTCCCTTAGATGTTTCCGGAATCAGTTTCTTCATGCCGATATACTTCCTTAGCTTTTTTAAACGGTCTGTCAGACCGGCTGACTTACAGCGCTGGTCCATGCGGCTGATACTGACGATTCCTATTCTAAAAAAAAACCAGGCCAGTTGTCAAGAGACAACTGGCGAAAGAACCGGACCTTAAGCAGATACCTGTATGAACATTGAATTGAATAGATGCTTATCTTTCCAGCAGTTCTGCCAGTCTTCCTGCAGCTTCTTTTGTGTCTTCCCGGCTGGAGAATGTGGAAAATCTGAAATAGCCTTCTCCGCAGCTCCCGAAGCCTTCTCCCGGAGTACCCACGACCTGGATCTCAGAAAGCAGATAATCGAAGAAGGTCCAGCTGTCCATCCCGTGGGGACATTTCAGCCAGATATAAGGCGCATTTTTGCCGCGGCAATACCATAAGCCTGCCTTATCGAACACTTCCATGAGGAGTTTTGCATTTTCTTTATAATACTGGATGTTCTCTTTGATCTGCCGCTGTCCTTCATCTGTAAAGACGGCTGCCCCGCCTTTCTGCAGGATATAAGAGATCCCATTGGTTTTTGTGGTCCGGTTCCGGACCCACATATCGTTAAAGCTCACGCCTTCCCGTACCAGCTTTTTCGGGATCACGGTATAACCCAGCCTGGTCCCGGTAAAACCTGCTGTCTTTGAAAGGGAGCAGATCTCGACGGCGCAGGTCTCGGCCCCCGGGATTTCAAAGATACTGTGAGGCAATGTATCGTCTTCTATAAAAGCTTCATAGGCGGCATCAAACAGGATGATGGAACCATGATCATTTGCGAAATCCACCCAGGCTTCCAGCTGGTCACGGCTGAATACAGCTCCTGTGGGATTATTGGGAGAACAAAGATAGATAAGGTCCGCGGCGGCTTCTTCACAAGGCATCGGAAGAAAACCGTTTTCCTTTCCGGAAGGCAGATGAATGATCTTCCGCCCTGCCATCACATTAGCATCAACATAAGCCGGATAAGCAGGTTCCATGATAAGGGAAGAACCCAGGCGGTCAAACAGATCCAGGATATCCCCAAGCTCATCGCTGGCCCCGCTGGAAACAAACACTTCTTCCGGGTCAAGACGGACATTCCGTTTCCTGTAATAGGCCGCGATGGTCTCCCTTAAAGATGGCATGCCGCATTCCGGCATATAACCATTAAACCGTGCCTGATCCGCCTGATCATCCACCGCTTCGTGAAGGGCTTTGATCACAGCATCACATAGTGGCAGAGTCACATCCCCGATCCCCATACGGTAAAGATAAGTACCGGGATGTTTCTTAAGATAGGCCGATGTCCTGGCTGCGATATTGGAAAAAAGATAAGCGTCTTTCAACTGTGCATAGTTTCTGTTAGGTGCTGTCATATCTCTGCCTCTCCTTCATAAATACTCTCTGCCGGACCGGTCATTTTTACCTGGCCGCTGCTGTCCACCCGGATCTTCAATGTACCGCCATCCAGTATCAGGGCGGCAGTTTCATCAACCCTGATGAATCCTTTCTTCACCGCTGCCGCAGCCGATGCGCAGGCGCCGGTACCGCAGGCCATGGTAATGCCGCTGCCCCGCTCCCAGACTCTCATGCGAAGCTTCCCATCGCCCAGGACCTGGACAAACTCCACATTGATCCCTCCGGGAAAAACTTCATGATGCTCGATCTCAGGTCCCAGCAGCTCCAGCGGGACACTGTCCAGATCTTCGGTAAAGATCACAAAATGGGGATTGCCCACAGACACCGGAACGCCGGTGATACGGGTCTCTCCCGCCAGCAGTTCTTTATCCTCTCCTGCCTCGGCTTTTCCCATATCTACGGTCACACTTTTCACTTTTCCACAGGATGTCTGCATGTCCAGAGTCTTGATGCCGGACAATGTTTCCACTGTAAGCCTGGTTTTTTCTGTATAGCCTTTATCATACACATATTTGCCCACACAGCGGATCCCGTTGCCGCACATCAGGGCTTCACTGCCGTCAGCATTGAAGATCCTCATGCTGAAATCCGCTTTTTCAGAGGGGGCTATATAGATCATCCCGTCTGACCCTGCGCCGAAATGCCTGTCAGAAAGTCTTCTGGAAAGCTCGGCAATATTCTCCGGCACCTCGCCGTAAACGTAGAGATAATCATTTCCCAGCCCGTGCATTTTCGTAAAGTGCATATCTTCTCCTTTCACTCATCATCGATGGTGGAAACCCCAAAGGTTACTTCTTCCAATACATCCAAAAGCATCCTGACGGTATCTAAGGAGGTCAGCATAGTGATGTTATTCTGGGCAGCCTCCCGGCGGATGGCGATGCCGTCGCCATAATGGACGCCGGACAAGATGGCCCGGGTATTGATGACCAGACTGACATAACCTGCCCGGATGGAGTCCAGGACTTCCGTGCTGCCCTCACTAGGCTTCAGGCGGATCCGTGCAGGGATCCCATTCTCATTCAATACCTGTCCTGTGAGAGAGGTGGCTTCGATATTGAAACCCATTTCATAAAACCGCCGGACCAGCGGCACCGTCTCTTCTTTATCCTCATCTGCCACACTGACCAGGACAGTTCCGTAATTCAAAAGCTTCAGTCCCGCGGCGATCATGGCTTTATAGACCGCCCGGTGCAGTTTTTTGTCATATCCGATAGCTTCACCGGTGGATTTCATCTCGGGAGACAGATAGGCATCCATACCACTGAGTTTTGAAAAAGAAAAGGCCGGCACCTTCACATAATAGCGGGATTTTTCCTTCGGATACCGGGTAAAGATCCCCTGTTCCTTAAGACTAATGCCCAAAACAGCCCTGGTCCCAATGTCTGCCAGACTGAAGCCTGTGGCTTTGGAAAGAAATGGTACTGTCCGGGAAGACCGCGGATTCACTTCGATGATATAGACTTTTTCATCCTTATCTACGATGAACTGGATGTTGAAAAGGCCGATGATCCCGATTCCCAGACCCAGTTTTTCCGTGTAATCCAGGATAGTTTCTTTTACTTTCTCTGAAAGGCTGTAAGGCGGATAAACACTGATGGAATCTCCGGAATGGATCCCGGTCCTTTCCACCAGCTCCATGATCCCCGGGACGAAGACCTCCTGCCCGTCACAGACAGCATCGACTTCCACTTCTTTGCCCCGGACATATTTATCTACCAGCACAGGCCGCTCTTCATCCACTGCCACGGCAGCACTTAAATAAGCCCACATGGATTCTTCTTTGGCTACGATCTGCATGGCCCGGCCGCCCAGTACGAAGCTTGGGCGTACCAGCACCGGATACCCGATCTTCAATGCCGCTGCCATGCCTGCTTCCATATCTGTCACTGCCTGTCCTTCCGGCTGAGGGATCTTAAGCTCCAGAAGGAGCTTTTCAAACTGGTCTCTGTCCTCTGCCCGGTCAATGGCCCTGTGATCCGTTCCGATAAGCTTCACACCCCGCTGTGACAGGGGCTCCGCCAGATTGACAGCGGTCTGGCCCCCCAGGGTGGCGATGACCCCTTCCGGTTTTTCCAGCATGAGGATGTTCATCACATCTTCCGTACACAGCGGTTCAAAATATAACTTGTCCGAACATGTGTAATCCGTAGATACGGTCTCCGGGTTATTATTGATGATGATCGCTTCAAATCCTGCCTTCTGAATGGTCTGCACCGCATGGACCGTAGAGTAGTCAAACTCTACTCCCTGCCCGATCCTGATGGGGCCGGAACCCAAGACCACGATCTTCTTCCTGTCAGAGATCACAGATTCATTTTCTTCTTCATAGGTTGAGTAAAAATATGGGATATAGCTTAAGAACTCTGAAGCGCAGGTATCGATCATTTTATATACCGGCGTGATCTTAAGCTCTGTCCTGAGGGTAAATACAGCGGTCTCTTCCATCCCCCAGAGTTCCCCGATCTCCTTATCAGAAAAGCCCATTTTCTTTGCCAGCCGGAGCACTGCAGGATCTCGTGGATTTGTTTTCAGCCGCTCTTCCATTTCCACGATATTCCTCATCTTCCGGATGAAGAATACATCGATCCCTGAAGCTTCGGAAAGAGATTCCGGCGCGAAACCTCGCCTGAGAAGTTCTGCCATGGCATAGATCCTGTCGTCTGTACCGATCCTGATATAGCTGCAAAGCTCTTCCGTATTCCAGGCATCGAATTTGTTCATCCGCAGATGAGACACTCCCGTCTCCAGAGAACGGATGCCCTTCAGAAGACTTTCTTCATAACATCGGCCGACGCTCATGACTTCCCCGGTGGCTTTCATCTGGGTGGACAATGTATTATTAGCATCCGCGAACTTGTCAAAGGGGAAGCGCGGAAGCTTCGTCACCACATAGTCCAGGGCCGGTTCAAAACAGGCCGGTGTATTGGCGATCCGGATCTCATCTAATGTCATCCCTGTCCCGATCTTTGCCGAGACCCGGGCAATGGGATAACCGCTGGCCTTGGATGCCAGGGCTGATGAGCGAGAGACCCGGGGATTGACTTCGATGAGATAATATTGAAAAGATGCGGGGTCCAGGGCGAACTGTACATTGCAGCCTCCTTCGATCTTAAGGGCGCGGATGATTTTCAGCGCACTGTCCCGCAGCATGTGATATTCCTTATTTGTCAAGGTCTGCGAAGGACAGACCACGATAGAGTCACCGGTATGGATCCCCACCGGATCCACATTTTCCATATTGCAGATAGTGATGGCGGTGTCGTTTTTGTCCCGGATGACTTCGTATTCGATCTCTTTATAGCCCTTCACACTTTTTTCCACCAGTACCTGGCCCACCGGAGAGATCTCCAGTGCATTCTTCATAAGGGTGACAAATTCATCCGTATTTTCAGCAAAGCCTCCGCCGGTGCCCCCCAAAGTGAAGGCCGGCCGGAGTACCACAGGATAACCTATACTTTCCGCGATCTTCAGTCCTTCTTCCATGGTGGATGCCACATCTGAAGGCAGGATGGGTTCACCTAAGGCTTCACATAGTTTCTTGAATTCTTCCCTGTCCTCCGCCTGTTCGATGGACTGGCTTTTCGTGCCTAAAAGTTCCACATTGCATTCTGCCAGGATCCCTTTTTTCTCC
>CACZSO010000191.1 GCA_902783795.1 uncultured Eubacteriales bacterium | reverse complement strand
CTTCTGGTCATGCTGGCATCTTTCCTCCAGCCCTTCCTGGAAAAGATCGCTGTCATGCCGGTGATGAACTGTGTAGGGTCTTTGATCCTGCTGGTCATTGCCGTTAACCTGATGGGATTAAAAAAGATCAAGACCGCTGATTATCTGCCGGCCCTGGTCATACCTGTCATCATCTGCGGCATCATCGCCGCTTTTTAAGGAGAAAATAATGAACAGTCAGATAGAGAAGCTTGCGGAACTGATCCGTGAAAGCCGAAACATTGTCTTCTTCGGAGGCGCCGGTGTTTCAACAGAATCCGGGATCCCTGACTTCAGATCGGCAAAGGGGATCTATTCAGAGCAGTGGAAGAGAAATTACTCTCCCGAAGAGATTATTTCCCACACTTTTTACATGTATCATCCGGAAGAATTCTGGGAATTCTATAAAGAAAAACTGTGCTATCCAGAGGCAGAGCCGAACGAGTGCCATAAGGCATTGGCAAAACTGGAGGAGATGGGGAAACTGAAAGCAGTGGTCACCCAGAATATCGACGGACTCCATCAGAAAGCCGGATCGAAGAGAGTCTATGAGCTCCATGGCTCAGTGCTGAGAAACTACTGCACAGGATGCCACCGTTTCTATAGTCTGGAACAGGTACTGGAAAGCGATGGGGTACCTGTCTGCAGCCACTGTCATAAACCCATTAAGCCCGATGTTGTTTTGTACGAAGAGAGCCTGGACCGGGATGTGATGGATAATGCAGAGAAGGCCATCCGGAAAGCGGATATGCTGATCATCGGCGGGACATCACTGGTGGTCTATCCGGCGGCAGGACTCATCCATTATTTCCGGGGAGATCACCTGGTACTCATCAATAAAACCGAGACATCAGCTGACAACTACGCCGAACTGGCCATTCACGACTCCATCGGAAAAGTTTTCCAGGAAGTCATAAGTATCCTGTAAGAATGAAAAAAGACCAAAAGAAGTGAGTAATCTAATTACCTCTCTTTTGGTCTTTTTTATCACTGATTTCAGTACAATGATGTAACAGCCTGCCCTATTTTTTTAGAATTTGGTCACTCTGGGCTCGCCGGTGAAACTGGAAAAAGTAGCCGTCGCATCCTTGAAATACAGGACCTCTGTATTATCATCGTCAGCCGAATAACGGCTTTTCAGCCCCGGATTCTTATCCAGCATATCCTGCTTCGCCTCGATCCGGTCATCCCTGACCAATGTTCCGGCAAGTCTTAGCCAGACACCATCCTTAAACGCACAGATCTCCACCTTGGGATTAGCCTGGATCTGCTTCGAACATTCCTTGACCTTACCTGTCTGGATATACAGCTTATCCTCAAAAATCTCCGCCGTACCAAAAGGACGGACCCGGGGCTGATCACCCTCCACCGTCGCCAGATAATAAGTCCCAGCCTTCTTTAAAAACTCCCAAACTTCTTTCATAACAAAACCTCCTTAAAAAATACGATCAACAGAAAAACCCACTTACCTGATACTATATCATTCAAGCCAAAAACTGTCATTGTCGACAGAAAAGAAACAGACTATACAAGCACAGTAAAAACCCAAAAAAAACCAGCCCAATAATCCTCACAACCATAAACCATTTCTTAAGTATGGGTTTACACGACCGACAAATTATGCCCCAAACAAAATACATTCTAAAGAACATGAATATATAATTACAAATACTACTGAACTGAACAAATGAAAATACTATGTAAGGTTATTTTTAATGATTTCAAATTACGAGTCACACCTCTTTCTATACACCTTCCCCTGCCAAGGGGAGCCTATAGTACTTCTCCGGGAGTGTGTGGTCTTAAGCACTTAGCAAGGCGAACCCATAGGGTGAAGCCGAGCTTACGTGCCGTTAGGGCACCGGACCCAAGCGGAAGCGCCTCCCGGAAAGTACTATATGTCACCGCAGACAGGTATACATAGTAGAGGGGAGGCCACGCACAGTAGGGGGGGTGGCCACCGTCGGCAGGGGGGTCAGCCGACGGTACCGGCACGGCTGTCTTTGCGTTTTTCTTCTTCTGTCAGGGTCTCGAAGGGCACCAGGTCAT
>CACZSO010000190.1 GCA_902783795.1 uncultured Eubacteriales bacterium | reverse complement strand
TCTTCACATCAGCCACATTGGCCAGCAGGGAGAAGATCTCCAGATGGTCGATAAAGTCCCAGGCTTCCTGCTGTCCGCCTTTGATCTCAAAGGTGAAGATCGAAGCGCCGCCCTTCGGAAAATATCTCTCATACAGGGCATGATCCGGATGATCAGGAAGCGAGGGATGATTTACCTTTTCCACTTTAGCATGATTACTCAAAAAGTCCACTACTTTTTTCGTATTTTCCGCATGCCGGTCCAGCCGTAAGGATAAAGTTTCGATACCCTGCAGCAGCAGAAAAGCGTTAAAGGGTGAGATGCAGGCGCCCATATCCCTCAGCAGGATAGCCCGGATAAAGGTCGTGAAGGCTGCCGGTCCCACGGCGTCATAGAAGGAAACGCCGTGATAGCTGGGATTGGGATCTGCGATATTCGGGAACTTCCCGCTCTTTTTCCAGTCGAACTTCCCTGACTCTACGATGATGCCGCCTAAGGTCGTGCCGTGGCCGCCCAGGAATTTCGTGGCGGAATGGACCACGATATCCGCACCGTGCTCAAACGGCCGGATCAGGTAAGGGGTGCCGAAGGTATTGTCCACCACCAGCGGCAGGCCATACTTTTTCGCGATCTCGGAAATAGCATCGATATCCGGGATATCACTGTTGGGGTTGCCCAGGGTCTCCAGATAGATGGCCCGGGTATTCTCCCGGACAGCCGCCTCTACCGCTGCCAGATCATGGGCATCCACGAAGGTGGTCTCTACCCCATACTGGGGCAATGTATGGGCCAGCAGGTTAAAACTGCCGCCGTAGATGGTCTTCTGCGCCACGATATGCCCGCCGTTGGCTGCCAGGGCCTGAATGGTATAGGTGATGGCTGCGGCACCGGAGGCAAGGGCCAGCGCCGATGTACCGCCCTCCAGGGCTGCTACTCTCTTCTCCAGCACTTCCTGGGTGGAATTCGTCAGTCTTCCGTAGATATTACCGGCATCCGCCAGACCGAAGCGGTCAGCCGCGTGCTGACTGTTGCGGAATACGTAAGAGGTGGTCTGGTAAATGGGGACGGCCCGGGCGTCTGTAGCCGGATCCGGCTGTTCCTGTCCTACATGCAGCTGCAGCGTTTCGAATTTATAGTTGCTCATTATCTTCTCCTTATTTCTGTGTCTGAACCGGCGGATGGTCTCCTTCCCGTGCAGAAAGCCCGGGGCTTTTATAGATTAAGCTCCCGGGCTGATGGCATCATGGTGTAAATAGAATCATATCACCGCTTTTATTTGAGGCATTCAGATCCGCCGCCGTATGCCCCAGCCATTTTACATACCCGGGAGTTCAGCATTCGACAGCACATCCAGTATTTTCTTCCGTAATTAACGGTAAACATATAATACCTCCACTTTTGGCATGAAGGAGTTTGCCTTTTAGCACTCTTTGATACCAGATCCTTACATCCTGTCTGAAACAGTTCTAAGGAATAGCGATACTATACCAGAATCTACCTACTATGTCAATAGGTTTAATCATCTTTTTTCACTTTTTTATAATAATCCTCCAGGGCAGACTGGATCGCTTCCTCTGCCAGCACGGAACAATGCATCTTATAAGCCGGCAGTCCGTCCAGAGCTTCCGCCACGGCTTTATTCGTCAGCTGCATGGCCTCGCTGACAGGTTTTCCCTTGATGAGCTCGGTGGCCATGGAACTGGAAGCGATGGCGCTGCCGCAGCCAAAGGTCTCAAACTTCACATCCACGATGATATCATTTTCGATCTTCAGGTACATCTTCATGATGTCTCCGCACTGGGCATTTCCCACCTCTCCTATGCCGTTTGCATCTTCGATCACACCTACATTCCTGGGGTGGCGGAAATGATCCATTACTGTTTCACTGTATAAAGCCATATTTTCCTCCTTATATATCCGGTATTTCCGGGAATGCCCGCTGCCCGCTTCCGGCCGGCACCATGGGCAAAACTTCTTCAATTACAGAATAAACGGTGTTTTTCCGCTCACAAGATCCCTCCAGACCGGAGAGAAGCTCCTTAAATATTCCACCACTTCTTTCACGGAAGCGATCATGTAATCGATCTCTTCTTCCGTAATATCTTCACCGATGGTGAGCCGTAGAGAGCCATGGGCTACGTCATGTACCCGGCCAATGGCCAAGAGTACATGGCTGGGATCCAGAGAGCCTGATGTACAGGCGCTGCCGGAGGAGGCCTGGATGCCCTTATCGTCCAGCAGTAAGAGGAGCGATTCTCCTTCAATTCCTTCAAAGCAGAAATTGACATTGCCGGGCAGGCGTTTTTCTGCGTCTCCGTTTAAGGCTGAATGCGGAATTTCCTTGAGCCCTTTAATGAGTCTGTCCCGCATGACTGTAAGATGAGCCGAATTTTCTCCCATCTTTGCCATGGCTTCCTGAAGCGCGGTCCCCATGGACGCGATGCCCGGTACATTCTCCGTACCGGCTCTTTTTCCCCTTTCCTGGGCCCCGCCCTCGATCAGGTTCGTCAGCCGGACGCTCCGTCTGGCATATAAAAAACCTACACCTTTAGGACCGTGGAATTTGTGGGCGGAGGCAGATAACAGGTCAATGTTATCTTCTTCCACATCGATGGGGATGTGTCCTACGGCCTGTACAGCATCTGTGTGGAACAGCACTTTCTTTTCCCGGCAGATCTTACCGATCTCACGGATGGGCTGGATGGTGCCGATCTCATTATTAGCTGTCATGATGGTCACCAGACAAGTGTCTTCCCGGATGGCTTCTTCCACCTCCGACGGAATGACGATCCCGTTCTCATGCACATCCAAAAGTGTAACTTCAAAACCTTCTTTTTCCAGCTTTTCCAGGGTATGCAGCACCGCGTGATGTTCAAATGCCGAAGAAATGATATGCATTTTTCCATTTCTCCTGCCTAAGTAAGCGGCAGAAAGAATAGCCTGGTTATCAGCTTCCGAACCGCCGGAAGTAAATAATATCTCCCGGGGATCTGCATGGATAGCGAAGGCTATGCCCTCCCGGACTTTTTCCAGGACTTCTTTAGCTGCCTGTCCATGTCCATACAGGCTGGAAGGATTCCCCCAGCTCTCCTGCATCATGGAAAGCATCGTCTGAATGGCCGCGTCACTCATTTTTGTCGTAGCGGCATTATCTGCATAGATCACTTTCATTCCCTCCTCTTGTATTTCTGCACCGCTATTATAAATATATTCACCTACTATGTCAATAGGTAATATCTATATATTCGTCAAAACTTTTTCAAATTTAGGCTTGATTTACCTATTCACCCTGCGGTATAATAGGTAAAAAGCCGGAAAGGGGGAAATGATTCAAAAAATGATCTCAACTAAAGGACGTTACGCGATCCGCGTTATGATAGACTTGGCAGAAAATGACAGCGGCGGCTATATTCCCTTAAAAGATATCGCCGCCAGACAGGAGATCTCAAAAAAATATCTGGAGATCATTGTAAGAGATATGGTAAACGGCGGCCTCATTACCGGAATCAGCGGCAAAGGCGGCGGTTATAAATTATGCCGGAAACCGGAAGAATACAGCATCGGAGAGATCATTGAGCTCATGGAAGGCTCTTTTGCCACGGTTTCCTGTCTTTCCGCCGGTTCCCCGCCCTGCGACAGAGCACAGTCCTGCAAGACATTGCCCTTATGGGCGGAATATGACCGGCTGACCCATGAATTCTTTTACGGAAAACATTTAAGCGATCTGGTCGCAAAAGAAACAGTCTCATAAAAAGCTGCGGGGCGGTCACCAGACCGCCCCGTTCATATGCTTATAATAATTCAACAAATTCGATCTTTTCCTTATTCGGACCTTCAATATTGAAGCACTTCTGTCCATTCTCCCAGAAAGCACCCAGCTCCAGGATCCTGTCATTTAAGATCTTATAACCCTTCTCCTGGCAGAAAGCATAGACTTCCTCAATACCCTTGCACTCAATAGCAAAATGAGCCACAGCACCTTCCACACCCGGAGCCTTATCAGTAGGCACCAGCTCGACAGTAAGATTCCCCAGCCGGTAGAACTTAAAAGGACGCGGTCCTAACTTAAAATCACCCACCAGCGAAAACCCCAACTCCTCATAAAACTTAGAGGAAAGCTCAGTATCCTCAGTCGGAACGCCAATATGGTCTAAACCCATAAGTGTCATAACGGTTCTCCTTTTCCATAAAATAAAACACAAACAAAGCCTCCGAAAAACACAGACAGCTTCAGGAACACAACCATTATATCCCCAAACCCCAAAAATCACAACCACGAAATAAAAATCAACACCTCAGAACACACACCACACCCTCCCCGCCAAAGAGAGCCTATAGTACTTTTGAGAGAGCATGCCAGACCACACCGCTTGAGGAAATAGACCACAAGATAATTATGAGTTTTGTCCCGTGTCTGACATTCAGGGTAAGTCCCTAAAGACCACACCTCAGCCCCTCCCCTGCCAAGGGGAGCATATAGTACTTCTCCGGGAGTGTGTGGTCTTAAGCACTTAGCGAAGCAAACCCGAAGGATAAAGCTGAGCTTACGTGCCGTTAGGGCACCGGACCCAAGCGGAAGCGCCTCCCGGAAAGTACTATATGTCACCGCAGGCAGGTATACATAGTAGAGGGATGGCCACGTACAGTAGGGGGGTGGCCACAGTCGGCAGGGGGGTCAGCCGACGGTACCGGCACGGCTGTCTTTGCGTTTTTCTTCTTCTGTCAGGGTCTCGAAGGGCACCAGGTCAT
>CACZSO010000189.1 GCA_902783795.1 uncultured Eubacteriales bacterium | reverse complement strand
TCGATCTGCCGCGGCGGATTCTTGAATTCGCATTCCTTCACCACCCAGTCATAAAGAGGCCGGTGGTCTTCAAATTCCAAGGTGCAGATAGAATGGGTGATGCCTTCGATGGCGTCCTCTATCGGATGGGCAAAGTCGTACATGGGATAGATGCACCACTTGTCGCCGGTATTATGATGGGTCATCCTTGCCACACGGTAGATGACCGGGTCACGCATATTGATATTAGGCGATGCCATATCGATCTTCGCCCTGAGCACCTTGGTCCCGTCCTCGAATTCCCCGTTTTTCATGGCTTCAAACAGCTGAAGGTTCTCTTCCACTGAACGGTTCCTGTAAGGACTTTCCTTGCCGGGTGCTGTCAATGTGCCGCGGTATTCCCGGATCTCATCTGCCGTAAGGTCGCAGACAAAAGCCTTGCCTTTTTTGATCAGCAGCACGGCGCACTCATACATCTGGTCGAAATAATCAGAGGCAAAATACAGCCGGTCTTCATAATCGGCTCCCAGCCAGTTCACGTCCTCCAGGATGGACTGGACATACTCCGTCTTTTCCTTGGTGGGGTTCGTGTCATCAAAACGGACATTAAACTTTCCGCCATACTCCTTAGCTAATCCATAGTTAAGCAGGATCGACTTTGCATGGCCGATGTGGAGATAACCGTTGGGTTCCGGAGGGAACCGGGTCATGACATGGTCATAAACGCCTTCTTTCAGGTCCTTGTCTATCTCCATCTCAATAAAATTCCGGGAGACTTTTTTCTCTTCTTCCATATTTTCCTCCTCTTCTTTATCTGTTAAACGATACGTTTAAATCTTTTTTCCAGCTCTTTTCTGGTCATGGAGATCAGGGTAGGCCTTCCGTGGGGACAGGCATAGGGATTATCCAGGGTCAGAAGCTCCTGGAGAAGTGCCTCTGCCTCTTCAAAGGAAAGCCGCTCACGGCCTTTGACCGCTGCCTTGCAGGATGCCATGGCTACCCGGTCCAGGATCATGGCCGGCGTTCTTTCCGGCATGTCATCTCCCATGTCCGCCAGGGTCTCCAGAAATAAGGGTCTTATCTCCAGGCCGTAAACATCATCCGGCACAGCTGTCAAAGCATATTCCCTGCCTCCGAAATGTGAGATCTCATAGCCAAAGTCACGAAAAGCCTGCTCATAACGGTTAAGGAGCTGTTCTTCCTCCCGGGATAAGGAAACCATGACCGGGGGAGAAAGCTGCTGGGATACCGGTGTACGCTCTTTCAGTGACTTCATCTTCCTCTCATACAGCACCTTCTCATGGGCCGCATGCTGATCCATGATGAACAGCTTATCCTCCATCTGCATCAGCCAGTAGGTATCGAAGACCTGCCCGATGAGCCGATGTTTTTTCATCCCTTCATCGGAGATGAGCCGGGTCTCAAAGAGGTCCATCTGTTCCAGGAACTGTCCACGGAATTCATCCTCTTTATCAGGCTTTAGGACAGTTGCGGCAGGTTCTTCTTTACTTAAGTCTTCCTCCTGCAAAAAGCCAGGCTCTTCGCTTTCTTTCTCTGTTCTTTCAGCCAGAAATCTATTGAAGATATTCTTTACCGGATCCTCTTTCGTGCCTTCATATGGCCTGGTCTCTTCCCTGAGCCGCAAAGTCTCGAAAGGCTCCGGTATATTTACGGCCGGTTTTTTCTCCTCCGGCGGTTTTTCCTCATCCTCCTGGATCATTTCTTTCCCGGAAAGTGTCAGGGAGACAGCTTTGTATATGGATTCGCTGACCCCGGCCTCGTCAAGAAAACGCAGCTCGGTCTTAGCCGGATGCACATTGACGTCATAGGCTGATGCCGGCATGGTGATATACAGCACCAGGAAAGGATACATATGCTGCATCATAAAAGGCGCAAAAGCTTCTTCACAGGCCATTTCAATGATCCTGGATTTCACATAACGGCCATTGATGAAATAATTTTCAAAACTGCGGTTTCCTTTTGCCATGACTGGTTTTCCCAGGAACCCGCTGACCTTCAGCACATCGTCTTCATAGTCGATGGGGATCACTTCCTTCGCAGCATCTCTGCCGTAAACAGCGAAGATCAGATCCCTCACTTTCCCGCTGCCGGAAGTGGAAAGAACCGTCTTCCCGTTCACCGTCAGCCGGAAACTGACATAAGGATGGGAAAGAGCCATGTGCTCTATCAGAGAAGCCGTGCTGCTGCCTTCCTGGGCTGCAGATCTTAAAAATTTCAGCCGCGCCGGCGTATTATAGAAAAGATCTTTCACCAGGAAAGTGGTGCCTTCCGGAGCGCCGATCTCTTCAAAGGACTGCTCTTCGCCCCCGTGAAGCACATAGGAGACGCCGGAAAGTTCATCTTTTGTCCGGGTGATCACTTCCAGCCGTGAGACTGCGGCGATAGAAGGCAAGGCCTCGCCCCTAAAGCCCAGGCTCAGGATGCTGTAGAGATCCTCCTCATCCCGGATCTTCGAAGTGGCATGAGGCAGGAAGGCGGTCCTCACTTCATCCTTCGGGATGCCGGAGCCGTTATCCGTAACACGGATCAGGTCTTTTCCGCCGTTTTTTATCTCCACACTTATAGCGGTGGCCCCGGCGTCCAATGCGTTCTCCACCAGTTCTTTTACCACGGAAAACGGCCGTTCCACCACTTCGCCTGCAGCGATCTTATCTATGGTTTTTTTATCTAATACATGGATAGGCATAGAAATTTATGTCCTTTATATCCTGTTATTCAGCTTTGACTGGATCCGGTAAAGGGTATTCATGGCATCCAGAGGCGTCATCACCGTCAGGTCCAGTTCCTTGATCTCCGCCAGTACATCGTCATCCTTCACCGTATCGAACAAGGTCATCTGGTTCGCGTCCACATCGTCCGGCCGGGTGATCCTGAGTTTCGTGATCTGCTGGGTCCCGGAATAGGAAGCGATCTCTCTGGCCCTGGCCAGGATATCCGTATCCACCAGTTCTTCAATGAGTTCGGAAGCCCTGGAAAGCACCGGTTTCGGTACACCGGCCAGACGCGCTACCTGGACTCCGTAAGACCTGTCGGCCCCCCCGGGCACGATCTTCCGTAAAAAGACGATGCTGTCGCCCTGTTCCTTCACTGAAACGCAGTAATTATGGATACCGGGCACAGCCCCTTCCAGCTCTGTCAATTCATGATAGTGGGTAGCGAACAATGTTTTCGCCCCGATCTTTTTCGGATCGGCTATATATTCGATCACAGCCCAGGCGATAGCCAGTCCGTCAAAGGTACTGGTCCCCCGGCCGATCTCATCCAGGATCACCAGGCTCTTTTTTGTGGCATTCCGTAAAATGTTCGCCACTTCCGTCATCTCCACCATGAAGGTGGACTGGCCGGAAGCCAGGTCATCGGATGCTCCCACCCGGGTGAAGATCCGGTCACAGATGCTGATGTCCGCTTCATCTGCCGGCACAAAAGAGCCTATCTGGGCCATCAGGGTGATCAGGGCCGTCTGCCTCATATAGGTGGACTTTCCTGCCATGTTAGGTCCCGTAATGATATCCACCCGGTCATTGTCTGTATTTAATTTTGTATCATTTGGCACAAAAGTTCCCGCATCCAGCATGAGCTCGATCACAGGATGGCGGCCGTTTTTTATGGTAATACGGCCTCGCTCATTGATCTTCGGACGTGCGTAGCGGTTCTTTTCCGCGGTATAGGCCAGGGACGACAAGGCATCCAGGTAAGCCACCGCTTTCGCCGAACGCTGGACCCGCTCGATCTCATTGGCTATGGCATCCCTCACGCTGCAGAAAAGATCATATTCCAGGGCATACAGTTTATCCTGTGCCCCCAGGATCATATCTTCCATTTCCTTAAGCGGCGGTGTGATGAACCGTTCGCCGCCGGTGAGGGTCTGCTTCCGCATATAATCCTCCGGCACTAAGGAAAGGAATGAGTTAGTCACCTCTATATAATAGCCAAAGACCTTATTATAGCGGATCTTCAGGTTTTTGATGCCGGTCCGTTCCCGCTCCTTTGATTCAAGTTCCGCGATCCAGGTCTTTCCGTCTGTTTTAGCCTTCCTGAAGGTGTCCACATCCTCGTTAAAACCTGTTTTGATCAGGTCTCCTTCATGGACCAGGATGGGCGGGTCTTCCTGTATGGCCTGGTCGATAAGCCGGTAAAGATCGGTGAGATCATCGATATCCTCTGCCAGTTCCCGGATCAGGCCGGAAGAAACGTTCCGGACCAATGTCTTGATATGAGGCAGCATGCCGATAGATGTCTTGAATGCCAGCAGGTCCCGGGGATTCGCGGTCCTGTAGCTGATCCTGCCCAGGAGCCGTTCCAGGTCGTAGACCGGGTTCAGGTATTCTCTTAATTCTTCCCTTAACAGGGCATCTTCCTTTAATTCCTGTACCGCATCCAGCCGTTTTTCTATCTCAGGCCGGGATAACAGGGGCTGCTCGATAAAGGTACGCAGTGTCCTGGCGCCCATGGCGGTCTTCGTATGATCCAGCACCCACAGAAGACTGCCCCGCCGCTGCTTTTCCCGCATGGTCTCTGTCAGTTCCAGATTCCTCCGGGTGGCGGAATCGATCAACATGAAGGATTTATCCGACAGCAGGGTGATCTTTGTGATATGCTTAAGTTCTGTTTTCTGTGTCTCCAGGAGATATGCCAGCAGTGCGCCTGCGGCGATGGTGCCCACGGGGCAGGTCTTCAGTCCTAATCCGTCCAGAGACAATATTTCAAAATGTTTCAGCAGGACTTTTTCTGCTTCTTCTTCCCGGAATTTATAACTGTCCAGCGTGGAGGAAGAGAAATTCATCCGTTCTCTCAACCGCCTCAGGTCTGCGCCGGAAAGGGTGAACTGTTCATTATAGACGATCTCACTGGGCTGGAAGCGGTTGATCTCATCAGACAGCTGGTCCCGGTTCTCTGCTTCTGCCACAAAAAATTCTCCGGTGGTCACATCGCACACCGCTATTCCGAAGACAGCCCGTTCATAATCGATGCCCATGATAAAATGGTTTTTCGTTTCATCCAGGGCCGCTGTATCCAGCAGCGTGCCGGGGGTCACTACGCGGATGACTTCCCGCTTCACCAGGCCCTTGGCCAGTTTCGGGTCCTCCATCTGCTCGGCGACAGCGATCTTATAGCCTTTTTCTGCCAGCTTCGTAAGATAGGTGTCCGCCGCATGCCAGGGCACACCGCACATAGGCGCCCGTTCTTCCAGACCGCAGTCTTTGCCCGTCAGCGTCAGTCCCAGCTCTTTCGAGACCACCTCCGCATCCTCGAAGAACATCTCATAAAAGTCTCCCAGCCGGTAAAAGAGGATGCAGTCGGGATATTCTTTTTTTGTTTCGAGATACTTCTGCATCATGGGCGACATGGCCATGACTTAATCCTCCTCTTTATCCCTCAGGCTTTCTCACCCAGGTAATAAAATCCCTTTGAATCTGTAAGACGCACATCCACGATACGGCCGATCAGTTCTTCCGTCCCTTTAAAATGGACCATCGTATTATTCGTAAGCCGCCCGGAGACCATGGTCTTATCCTGCTGGTTCACTTCTTCCACCAGCACCGGAAGGACCTTGCCCACATCTCTTCCGGACATTTCCTTTCCGATATCCTGGACTTCCTTTAAAAGTCTGTCAAACCGGGGCTTCACCACATCCTCCGGCACCTGGTCCGGCATCCGGGCCGCCGGTGTACCGGTTCGTTTGGAGTAGATAAAGGTAAAAGCGGAGTCAAAACGCACCTGCCGCACCACATCCATGGTATCTTCGAAGTCCTCTTCTGTCTCTTGCGGAAATCCCACGATGATATCCGTGGTAAGGGAGATGTCCGGCATGGCTTTCCGCAGTTTTTCTGTAAGCTCCAGATAATGTTCTTTCGTATAATGCCGGTTCATCAGTTTCAGGATCCGGTCAGACCCGGACTGAAGCGGCAGATGGAAATGACGGCAGATCTTCTCAGAGGAGGCCATCACTTCTATCAGTTCATCGGAAAGATCCTTCGGGTGAGATGTCATGAAACGGATCCTTTCGATCCCCTCTATCTTTGTCACATCGCGAAGAAGTTCGGCAAAACTCACGGGAGTTTCCAATGTTTTTCCGTAGGAATTTACATTCTGCCCCAGGAGCATCACTTCTTTTACTCCATCTTCCGAAAGAGCCTGTATCTCCTTCAGGATATCCTCCTTCAGCCGGCTTCTTTCCCGTCCCCTGACATAAGGGACGATGCAGTAAGAGCAGAAATTATTACAGCCGTACATGATGTTCACGCCGGACTTAAATGGATACTTCCTGACAGCCGGCAGATCTTCCACGATCTCATCCGTGCCTTCCCAGACATCGATCACCGTGTCCTTCGTCATCTCATGACGGTATAACAGCTCCGCCAGTTTGAAGATGTTATGGGTGCCGAAGATAATATCCACAAAGGGATAGGTGGTCCGGATATAAGCCACTTCATCCGGTTCCTGCATCATACATCCACAGACCACCACCGTCATATCCTGGTTCCTCTGAAGCTTTGTCTTTTTGATCTGCCCCAGATGGCCATAGATCTTCTGGTTCGCGTTTTCCCTGACGGTACAGGTATTATAAAGCACCAGGTCTGCCTCTTCTTCTTTCTGGCCTTCCCGGTAGCCGGCTTCCTTCAATATGCCGGCCAGCTTTTCCGAATCCTTCGCATTCATCTGGCAGCCTAAGGTCTCTATATAATAGGTCCGCGGCTGTCCCTGAGTCTTTTCTTCCAGATATTTTTTCAGTTTTTCTATATAATTCCGCTGTCTAGCGGCTTCTTCTATATTTTTAAGTTCTGCCATCTTTTCTTTCCAACAGAACACAGAAGATCCTCAGGCCAGCGTCTGAATAAGATCTTCTGTGAAACATAAGGTATCCTTGTTATATTATTCAAGTAACCTTTATAAAATACATCTTTTTTACAGTTTATTCAGCCGACAGATAGCTGTCGATGCTCTCTGCCGCCTTCTTTCCTGCCTGCATGGCCAGGATAACGGTAGCAGCCCCGGTCACCGCATCGCCGCCGGCGAAAACGCCTTTTCTGGTGGTCTCGCCTGTCTCTTCCGTAACGATGAGACAGCCGCGGCGGTTCACCTGGAGGCCTTCTGTCGTCTGGGCGATCATGGGGTTCGGGCTGGTACCCAGGGCCATGATGATCATATCGCAATCCAGGGTATATTCGCTGCCCGGGATCTCCACAGGGCTGCGTCTTCCGGAAGCATCCGGCTCACCCAGCTCCATCCTTATGATCTTAGCGCCTGTGACGTTATAATTTTCATCTGTCAGGATCTCCACCGGGTTCTGAAGCAGGTCAAAGATGATGCCTTCTTCTTCCGCGTGATGGACTTCTTCCTGTCTGGCCGGCAGTTCTTCCATGGACCTGCGGTAGACAACATGCACTTCCGCGCCTAATCTTAAGGCTGTCCTAGCGGCATCCATCGCCACATTGCCGCCGCCGCAGACCAGGACTTTCTTACCCATGGGCACCGGCGTGTCATATGCATCGTCGAAACCCTTCATCAGGTTCGTCCGGGTCAGGAATTCATTGGCAGAAAACACCTGGTTCGCATTCTCATTAGGGATACCCATGAACCGGGGCAGGCCTGCGCCGGAACCTATAAAAGCACTTTCAAAGCCTTCTTTTTCCAGCAGTTCGTCCAATGTCACCGTCTTACCCACGATGACATTGCATTCGATCTTAGCGCCGTTTTTTGTCAGGTTATCGATTTCCGGAAGCACCACATCGTTCTTCGGGAGACGGAATTCCGGAATGCCATAAGTCAATACGCCGCCGGGAGCATGCAGTGCCTCAAAGACCGTCACATCATAGCCCCGGTTTAAGAGTTCGCCGGCACAGGAAAGGCCGGAAGGGCCGGATCCTATCACCGCAACTTTCTTACCCTTCTTCTCTGCCTTGACCTCCGGAACATAGCCGGCTCTGCGATTCGTATCAGCTACATACCGCTCTAATTTACCTATAGAGACAGCCTCGCCGCGGACACCGCGGACACACTTGCCTTCACACTGGGTCTCCTGAGGACATACACGGCCGCAGACCGCCGGAAGTGAAGATGAGGCGCCGATGATATCGCCGGCCATCCTGATATCCCCTTCTTTGATCTTCTGGATGAATCCCGGAATATCGATATTCACCGGGCAGCCTTCTACACAGCGCGGGTTTTTGCAGTTTAAACAGCGTGAAGCTTCATCTCTGGCTTCTTCATCATTATAGCCTAAGCAGACCTCACTGAAATTATGAGCCCTGACTTCCGGTGCCTGTTCCCTGATGGGGACT
>CACZSO010000188.1 GCA_902783795.1 uncultured Eubacteriales bacterium | reverse complement strand
TACTACAGAAAGGAGGAAATAGCAATGGGCCGGAGAGGTCTCCGGCCCACTTTTTTATTCTGTTCTCAAGGCTTCCACCGGATCCTGGCGGGCTGCTTTGTTTGAAGGAAGCAGTCCTCCGATCAGGGTGAGGAGGATACTTAAGAAGACGAGGGCAGCTCCGGAGATAAGCGGCAATACAGCGGCGATATTCTGTCCGGTCAGCTGTTTCAGGATGATATTGGCGGGGATCAGCAGCAGTTCCGAGATCACCACGCCTAAAAGGCCGGCCAGGAAACCTATGATGATGGTCTCTGCATTGAACACCTGGGAAATATTCCGTTTGGACGCACCCAGGGCCCTCAGGATACCTATCTCTTTCTTCCGTTCCAGCACACTGATGTAGGTGATGACACCGATCATGATGGAGCTTACGATAAGGGAGATAGCCACGAAGGCGATCAGCACGTAACTGATGGCATTGACGATATCTGTCACAGAGGTCATCATCACTCCTACCAGATCCGTATAGATGATCCTTTTATCCTCCTCACCGCTTTCTTCGACTTCTTCATTATAGGCGGTCAGCAGGTCTTTGATCTTTCCTTTGCTTTCGAAATCCAGTGGATAGATGCTGATCTCTTCCGGGTCTTTGATGGAGACATAGCCGAAACGCTGCATATTAGTGCTGAGGGTCGTGGTCTCAGTGGAGAAAAGAGAAGTCATGAGCTCCATGAGCTCATCTTCCGTAAAATTCATACTGATGGCATTAGCAAAAACATCGCCGTCAAAGCGGAAGGATTCACCGATCTTCGTCATCATCTCTTCCATCAGCGCAGGTACTGCTTCTGAAAGCTGTTTTGTCACGGCTTCCGTCATCAGGGTGGTGGTCTGTCTGACGGTCTCTTCTACAGCGGCAGCTACGGCCTGCGTGACAGCCTGGGTCATGGCAGAGGTGATCGTCTGGGACAGGGTAGTGGTAAAGCTGTCCACGGTTTTCTGGATCTCTGCCTGGGCACCGCTCATATCCACGGCGGAAGCCACCCGCCGGCCTATCATATTCTGAATATCCTGGGAAGCAAAGAAAACATTCAAGGAATCTTCAAATTTGGAAAGCTCCGGCAGGCCGTTTTCCTTGGCATACGTATCATAGCCATTCACCAGGATATCCGCCAGAGAGCGCAGGTCTTCCTGGGAGATGGCAGCCTCCGAGAGCCGGGCCGTCAGCCGCTCCACGATGTCTCTTAACAGTTCGGCGGCTTCTTCCGTTTCTAAATAAGCCTGGATAGAGGCTGCGTCCCGTTCCTCCGGCTTCAATCCTTCTTTTTCTGCATAAGCCTCGTATCCGGCGATGATCTCTGCCGCGAAAGCCTGCAGCTCATCTTCCGTGATGGCTGCGGCGCCCACATGGTCAATGATGACGGAAATGCCTTCAGACAGGGCTTCCTGCGTCTTTTCATCCCCCAGGTAAGAAGACAGGGCTTCCGGCAGATTCGTCCAGTTGATGGAGGGATCCGTGTTGATATAGATCTGGTATTCCCGGAGCAGGTCCTGGAACAAGGCCGTCATATCCTGTGTCGTTATATGAATAGTGACGCCGGAAAGCAGAGAAGCAAGATCCAGGGAAGGAATGGGGACATCCACCCCGGAAAGGTCCAGCCCGGACAGGTCTATACCGGAAAGATCCAGGTCAGAGAGATCCATCTTCGAAAGATCCATATCACTGAGATCCATCTCCGGAAACAGTTTGGAAAGATCCATGCCGTCAGTTAAGGATGATATGTCAAGATCCATGTTTTCCGTATCGAAGCTGAAGGCCTTTTTCATGGCTTCTTCATCCACGGAAAACAGATCCTGCATATCCAGAGAAGCCCGCTCCCGGGTGCCGAAGGGCTGGCCTGTGATCACATCTATGGATTCATCAGCCTTCTGCATCCGGACGATGTCGCTGTTTTCCGCAAGTTCCATGCAGTGATAGGTCAGCGCCGCCGGATAGCAGATGCCCGGACTCAGCATGGCGATGGAAGCATCTTCCTTCGGCTGTACCACACCCACAATCTCCAGGGTCTCGCCCCGTTCTGCCAGGGCCTGCATATAGGCTTTATCATCCGTCTTCAGGGTCCAGATATGATAGGTGCTGTCATACTGATAACAGTCCGCCCGGCTGATCATTTTAAAGCTGAGCCCCAGGAAATCCTTGTATTGATAGCGGCCGCGGGGCCCCGTGATCTCGACTTTTTCCCCGGCAGCAAACTGGGAAATGATGCGGGAAAGTTCCGTCTGATCCTTCATGTTCATGTCATAGAGGGCGATGTCGGAAACACCGCCGTTCCCCATCAGCACCAGGACACACTCATTCCAGGCTTCCGGCCAGCGGCCGGCTTTAACATCATACTGCCCTTTATACAGCTCCTCATGCAAGGGCATGGCAGAAAAAACGTCTGTGTTGGAGTAGGAGGAAAACATGGAGGAGATGCCGCCGGAAGTCTGGTAGCCTAAGGAGGCCATCAGGGTATCCGGGTTTACCTGACGGTAAGTGCCTTTGTCCTCTATGTAGATCAGGGGCGAGATACTGTAGCGATACTCCACGGCATTGGCCAGCCCGGAAAGACGATCCTGATGCTGGTCCAGATAGGCCTTAAGGGATGCCAGGTCATTACGGGAGAAAGTGGAGAAAAGAGTCGTGATCATCTGCATTTCCCGCACTTCCGCATCTTTAAGCTCTGCGCTTTCCTCACGGCGGGCACTGCGCTGTTCCACCATCCTGTTAAGGTCCAGGCTCATGCCGGTGATGGATAAGGGGTACTCCTTCAATGTCTCTTCTTCTGTATCTTTTATGTATTGATTCACACCATTCGACAGGGCCATGATCAGGGCGATGCCAATGATGCCGATGGACCCGGCGAAGGCGATGAGGATGGTCCGGGTCAGTTTGCTTCGCAAGTTGTTGAAGCTTAAGGCCAGGGAGGTAAAGAAGGACATGGCCGCCTTACCCAGGTTCTTATGAACCGCCGGTGTTTCTGCGTCCGGGGTAAAGGGATCACTGTCGGAAATGATCCGCCCATCCTTCAGTTCCACGATCCTGGTGGCATATCTTTCCGCCAGTTCCGGGTTATGGGTGACCATGACCACCAGCCGGTCAGAAGCCACTTCCTTCAAAAGCTCCATGACCTGGATACTGGTCTCCGAATCCAGGGCACCCGTAGGCTCATCCGCCAGCAGGATGTCCGGATCATTGACCAAGGCCCGGGCGATGGCTACACGCTGCATCTGGCCGCCGGAAAGCTGGTTCGGCCGCTTATGCATATGCTCAGCCAGCCCCACTTTTGTCAATGCATCCGTGGCCCGCCGACGCTTTTCGGCACCGGAGATCCCGCCGATGGTAAGCGCCAGCTCTACATTGGCGATGACGCTCTGATGAGGGATCAGGTTATAACTCTGGAACACAAAACCAATCGTATGGTTCCGGTAAGAATCCCAATCCCGGTCCTTATATTTCTTTGTAGAAACATCATTGATGATAAGGTCACCGGAATCATACCGGTCCAGTCCGCCAATAATATTCAAAAGCGTAGTCTTGCCGGAACCCGAAGGCCCCAACACCGCCACAAACTCATTATCCCGCAAAGACAGCGAAACATCGTCCAGCGCTTTTTGCGTGAACGTCCCTACATGATATTCTTTTCGGATGTTTTTAAGTTGAAGCATAATAAAAATCCTGAAAAACAAATATATGTAACAGAGATATCATCTCATTATCTATTATAAATGAAAATGTGTTAATCCTGTGACGGAAGAATAAAGTAATAATAAATGATGCAGCATAAAATCCACGCCTCCATCAAGACCTTTTTGACAGGTATAGTGAGCAGAGATGAGGGTACAGCCGGCAGCGGGGCATGACTGGTTAGGATGAAATATATCTTAAAAAACATACTTTTATATCAGCGGAAGCTTTGGTATAATATAATGGCAGGTTGGTGACGAAAACAAAAGAATGAATAGGCAGACACTGACATCAAGTTGATTTCAAAACAAGGGAGACTGATATGGCCGCAGGAAGCTCGATCCAGGATATCTTTTCAAATCCGTATATTATTTATTTGTCGATATTCGCTTTAGTATTGATCGGGGCAGGGATCTTACTCCATTTTATTGCGTCAGGAATCAGTATTGCCGGAACCTTTTCTAAAAGCGTTTATGATGCAGCTATTTATGTATTCATCTTCTGGATCATTTTTTTGATGTCAAGGGAAGTGGCCTATGACGTTTCATCAAATGCACTTTTTCAGCTGGTCCCTTTTGGAGAATTTTTTCCCAATCCGGCAGATATCATTAATGTTTATGACAATGGCAGTCTGTGGCAGTCGCTGGCAGTCTGCGGCCGTATCTGGTTTGTCGGCTTTCAAATTGAAGTTCTGAATACTTTTCTTATAGATTCCTTTGGAAAAAGAATAGGGTTTATTGGACGTTATTTGCTGCAGATGAGTCTTATATGCTTAGTGATCGTTATTAACAGTCTGATTCTTTATGCCTTGGGGCGTATTGTATCCCCGGAATTATTGACTACATTGTTTGCACTGTTGATAATTGTCGGAGTCTTGGCTTTTTTCGTATTTGGTCTTGTGTTTGGAGTGGTATCTATTTTTGGAAGTTTTACACGTTTCTTACCTCTTGTTAATATAGTCCAGTCAAAATTGATGAGCTGCCTTCTGGTTCCGACGGTTACCACAGTCCTTGCTTTTGTTATAGGTATTTTCTTTAAAGGTATGGGGTGGTTCCAATCTGTTCCTGCTTATATGTCTACCGGTATCCCGCAGACGGTTATTGCTGTGATATCTGTTTTTACCGCAGTCTTTCTGCTTCTGGTACTGTCATTGTGTAATTTGATCCGGTAAGTTTTAGATAAAAAGGAGGTTTTTATGCATTATTTGAAATTTCATGAATGGGAGCTGTCCCGTTTAGGTCTTGGGACGATGCGTCTTCCGGAGAAGGACGGGCGGATCGACCGAGAGCAGACGGAGGCGATGATCGATTATGCGCTGAAGCACGGCATCAACTATTTTGACACGGCTTACCGCTATCATAACGGGGAGTCAGAGACGGTCGTAGGAGAGATCCTGGCGAAATATCCCAGAGACACCTGGCACCTGGTGGATAAGTTCCCGGGCCACATGCTGACAAAGGAGTCGGATGGTAGACTGGCTTTCCATGGTTTCCCTGGACGTACGGATTATTTTGAGAGCGCCGCAGATCTGTTCGAGATCCAGAGAAATAAGTGTGGTGTGGACTATTTTGATATCTATTTCCTGCACAATGTAAACGAGGATTCCGTGAACATTTATGCGGACGATGAGATCGGTGTAGTGGAGTATCTGGTGGAGCAGAAAAAGGCCGGAAGGATCCGCCATCTGGGCTTTTCTTCTCATGGCTCGGCAGAGACTATCGATGAATTCCTGACCAAATATGAGGGTGTTTTCGATGAGGTACAGATCCAGATCAATTATCTGGACTGGACGCTGCAGGACGCGAAGACCAAGTATGAAGTCATTACAAAGCACGGGATCCCGGTGGTCAGTATGGAATCCATCCGGGGTGGTTTCCTGGCCAGGCTTCCGGAGGAAGCCGCGGTCATCCTAAGAGAAGCAGAACCAGAGATGACATTGGCATCCTGGGCGCTTCGCTGGCTGCAGGCCCTGCCGAACATCGGCGTGGTGTTAAGCGGAATGAGCAGTTTAGAACAACTGAAAGAGAACATCGCCACCTTTGATGATCCGAAGCCGTTAAATGAAGAGGAAAAACAGCTGGTGGAGAAAGCAGTGGCAGCGCTGCAGGAGCGGATCCCCTGCACGGCCTGCCGGTATTGTACCGAAGGCTGTCCCATGGGCCTGAATATTCCGGAACTTATCGCGAAATATAATGATGTCAAAGGCGGAGAAAATATCATGTTCCTTAAGATGGCCATGATGAGAGATCTGAAGCCGGAAGAACTTCCGTCAGCCTGCATCGGCTGCGGCGCCTGCGCGGCGATATGTCCGCAGCAGATCGATATTCCCGG
>CACZSO010000187.1 GCA_902783795.1 uncultured Eubacteriales bacterium | reverse complement strand
GGATCGGGATATTCATGGGACAGCCCTCTGTGCAGTAATGGCAGCCGGTGCAGGGGATGGACTTATCAGCGTCCAGGGCTTCCTGCGCTTTTTTGATGACCTCCATTTCGTGCTCGTCAAGGGGCTTGAAATCCCGCATGTAGCTTAAGTTGTCTTCCATCTGCTCCAGGGAGCTCATGCCGCTTAATACGGTGAGCATCCAGTCATGGCTTGCTACAAAACGGATAGCCCAGGACGGGTATGACATGCCATTGTTTTCCGCGTCGAAGACAGCCTTGACCGCGGGAATGGGATCCGCCAGGATGCCGCCCTTAACGGGCTCCATGACCACCACCGGTTTTTCATGGGCTTTGCAGATCTCCCAGTTTTTCCGGGAAGCCACGCCGGGATTCTCCCAGTCGGCGTAATTGATCTGCAGCTGGACAAACTCAGCTTCGGGATGCTTTGTGAGGACATCCTCCAGAAGATCCGGATCCGCATGGAAGGAGAAGCCGATGTGCTTGACCAGGCCTTTTTCCTTCAGATCCTGCACATACTCCCAGAGATGATTGCTTTCATATAATTCGTAGTTGCTGCGCTGTATGCCGTGCAGCAGGTAGAAGTCGAAATACCCGGCGCCGGTACGTTCCAGGCTGGTGTAGAATTCCTGTTTCAGTTCTTCCTCGCTTAAACGGCCGCCCATGGCATTCAGCTTCGTGGCCAGGGTGTAGGATTCCCGGGGATAGCGCTCTACCAGCGCTTTCTTAATAGCTTCTTCCGAGCCGTTATAGACAAAGGCCGTATCGAAATAAGTGCCGCCGGCCTCAATGAAGAGGTCCACCATCTTCTTGGTCTGTTCCACATCGATGGACTCATCAGAAAGCTTCGGAAGCCTCATCAGGCCGAAACCCAGTTTAAAAACATCTTTTCCTAAATAATCTGCCATTTCTATCCTCCTTGTGCTTTTTTTGTACAGAAATGTGTGTGCCGGGTCATCTGAAGACACGGATATGCTCCTGCCCGGCTGTTACAGCTAAGGAAATACTGATTAAATCAGCATTTCCTCAGATGCCTCCGGCGGATGCACACAGATTTGTAAGGGAACAGCTGCTTCGCAGCCAAATCCGGCGCAGGGGAAACACCTTAATCGGTGTTTCCCAAATCATAGCACTTAACCGGGGGACTGACAATGTTCTTAACGGGTAAGATGAGTTGTACTTTGGTATAAAGAATGAAACGGGAGATTGTAAGAAAATCTGAAAAGGCTCCTGAACAAAATGCAAATAAAAAACCACAAGATAAGGTCTTGTGAACATTGACAAAACGCCCCCTGAGTGCCATGATATAATTAAGAATTACCAGTAAATGGAAAGGAGCATTCAGTTATGTTTGATGATTATCTGATCCGGAAGGACAGCCTCCAGAACGTGGAAAAGGACGGAAAGATCTGGGGCTTTAAGTTTGGTGTCCGGATCGCCGATTACCGTGGCTGCTTCCTGTCACTTCATAACGGGTATTACGTGAATTGTGACGGAGTGGAGTATCCGAGGGAAGATCAGCTCTTTGAGATCAACGGAAAAGCACCGCGCACGTTTGAAGAGATCAAGACCTGTGTGTGGGAACATTGGAACTTTGATGATGAAGGCATGCTTTATGTGAAAAAAGAGGGCGGTCTTGCGCCGGGAACCCATAAAATAGGCCTTCAGCAGTCGATCCTGGCAGCCTATGGCTACATGCCCACGGATGAACTGTGGGTCAAGGAGCCGCCGGTGCCCGGCCGTGGTGCCGGTGCCGGAAAGACGGGCAGCATCAGCTGGTTCGATCTGGAACTTCAGGCGTAAGGAGGTGTAAGTATGGGAATCAAAAGAGGTGTATCATTATACAGCTACCAGCAGGAACAGTTCTTTAAACAGATGGACTGGAAAGCTCAGATCAGGGAAGTCCGGGAAGGCCTTCAGACCGATGGCATCGAGATCATCGATGAGCAGCTGATCCGGGATTATCCCTTCCCCTCCGAAGCTTTTATCTACGACTTCAGGAATACCATGGCGCGCTACGATATGCAGGCGGTGACCATGGATATCTACATGGATGTGCTGCAGTTCAGAGATCATGTGATGACCCACAGAGAAGCCGCGGAGCGGCTGAAAAATGACATTGTCCTGGCAGCGAAGCTGGGCTTTCAGAATGTGCGTTCCCTGTGCCTGGTGCCCATCGATGTGATCGAGATGGCCCTGCCCACGGCAGAGAAATACGGCGTGAAGATCGGCAAAGAGATCCATGCGCCGCTGCCCATTTTCAAGAAAGACCGGCCGCAGCCCAAGGTCGGCATGGCGGCTGCCCTGGATTTCAGGATGGCAGAGCAGATCATGGAGCTGAAGGACAGGACCGGCAGTGATTACGTGGGCCTGGTACCGGATTTCGGCATCTTCCAGTACCGTCCCACCCAGATCAGCATCGACTATACGAAGCGGCATGTGAAGAGTCACGATGCCATCGACTGGATCCTGGAGAATTCGAAGGACTACGGCATGGACGAGATCCACAGCGTGGTCAGGGAGAAGTTCCCGGGCAATGACTTAAGCCCCATGCATATCGAGTCCCTGAGCCTGCATCAGATGTCTGCGGATCCCGAAGATCTTCGTGAGATCGTTCCGTACATCGTCAGCATCCACGGCAAATTCTATCAGATGACGGAGATCGAGGGCCATCCGGGTCAGTATGAGGATAAGTCCATCAACTACGAAGATCCGATCCGCATCCTGAAAGAAGAAGGCTTTGACGGCTACATCGACTCCGAGTACGAAGGCCAGCGGAGCCAGCAGGACAGAGGTGAGGCTTATCTGCCGGATTCGGTGGAAGAAGTCAGGCGCCATCATGAGATGCTGAAGCGGCTGATCGGCGAATAAAAAGCGGAGGAATTCATGAAAGTTGCGGCTTTTTATGAGAATATCCTGGAAGGCGCGAAAGCTTCCGGCATCCCGGTGCTTCAGGCTGTCAGAGACCTGATGGATGAAGGGCTGGACCTTCTGTATGCTTCCGTGTATTCTGCCAGAGATGAGAAAAGCGGAATGCCGGAAGTGATCCGGAAGACAGGCATCGGCGTGGAAGGACTGTATGGATTTTACGATTTCGGGCATCATCCGGAAGATGAATC
>CACZSO010000186.1 GCA_902783795.1 uncultured Eubacteriales bacterium | reverse complement strand
TTTGGGCAGGCCCAGGATATACAGCATCTGGCCGATGTGGTAGACACCCATGTCGAACACGGCGCCGTGGCCGGCCAGTTCCTTATTATAGAAATTCACGGACAGGTCACTGTCCAGGCCGGGACGGTTGCGGCGGCGGTGGCCCAGGCAGCGGACATAATACACATGGCCCAGGTCTCCGTTTTCCACCATACGTTTTGCAGTGCGGGTCTGGGAAGAAAAGACCGTATTGATCTGAACGGCCAGTTCTACTCCGGTCTCTTTCTTCAGCTCCTGCCATACATCATACATGCGCTTCGCATCGGTATAGCTGGCGGCCATGGGTTTTTCGCAGAAGCAGTGACGGCCGCTTCTTAACACCGCCAGGGCCATGGGAAGATGCAGGTTGTTATGGACACAGATATCCACGGAATCGATATCGTCCCGCTTCAGCATCTCCCGGTAATCCGTATACCGGCAATCCTCGGGTACGTTGTACCGGGTACACCATTCATCCAGTCTTGGTTTGTCGATGTCACAGGCTGCCACGACTTTTACATTCGGCATCTTTGAATAGCTCATCATATGCATATGAGAGATGACGCCGCAGCCAATAAATGCGACCCGTACTTCTTTTAAAGGTTCTTTCATTTTACCTCCTCACATTGTCAGAATATTTTCAAAAAAACAGAGGACAAGACAGTGCCTTATCCTCTGTTATAAAATATAATATCAGCCTTTGATAGAACCCAGCATAATGCCGGATTTGAAATATTTCATAACAAAAGGATAGAATACCAGTACCGGAATGGTACTTACCATGATACAGCAGTATTTGACGATCTGTTTGTACAGATCTGCCAGGCCTGCCAGTTCACCGGAGGACTGGCTCATCAGCGAGTTCACGTCATTCTTCATCAGGATCTCCTGAAGCACCAGCTGCAGCGGGTATTTAGCCCTGTCTGTCAGGAAGATGGATGCATTGAACCAGGAGTTCCACGCACCTATGACCATGTACAGGATGATCGTAGCCAGTGTGGGTTTGACTAACGGCAGGTAGATCCTGAACAGGATCGTCATAGGACCGGCGCCATCCAGTTTTGCGGACTCTTCCAGAGACTGAGGCACAGACATCATGGATGTCCTGACCAGGATCAGGTTGAATGCGCTGGCGCAGCCGGGAAGGATGATCGCCCATCTGGTGTTGTACATGCCCAGGTTTTTAATGACCATATAGAAGGTGATCATACCGCCGTTGAACAGCATGGTGAAGGAAATGATCATCATGATGACATTTCTCCAGAGCACGCTCTTGCGGCTTAAGGGATAGGCTGCCATGACCGTCACCAGGAAGCCTATGGCTGTAGACGCTCCCACGTAGATCAAGGTATTCAGATAGCTGTGTGTAATGGACCTGGTCCGGAAGATGATCTTATAGCCTTCCAGGGTGAGATCCTGCGGCCAGAGGATGATGCCTGACTGGGACATAACGTATTTAGGATCTGAGATAGACGCAAAAAATACGTGAAGGATCGGTGCTATACAGACTACACACAGGAAGATCATAAACAGATAGATCAGGATGTAGATGATCTTCTCAGGAAGAGATTTTCGGGAAAATTTTCTAACCATTATATTCCTCCTCCCTTAGAAAAGACTGGTCTCGGAATACTTCCGGCTCAATGCATTGGCAGTAATGATCAGGATGGTATTGATCACGGAGTTAAAGAAGGATACCGCCGTGGAATAACCGTAGTTGAATTCCTGAAGACCTTTCCGGTAAACAAAGCTGGAGATGATATCCGCTTTTTCCAGGATCAGATCATTATACAGCAGGATCGTCTTCTCCTGCCCTACAGACATCAGGGAACCGATCCTCAGGATCAGCATGATGATGATCGTATTGGCTATACCGGGAAGCGTAACGTGCAGTGTCTGCTGCCAACGGTTGGCTCCGTCCAGTTCTGCTGCTTCATAAAGACTGTCATCGATGCCGGAAAGCGCGGCCACATAAATGATACTGGAGAAGCCCAGACTCTGCCACAAGTCTGACAGAATGTATATGGGACGCCAGGCAGCTGGTTTTGACAAGAGGTTTTCTGTCGTTCCCGTAAACCATCCCACGATCATCGAGATGACACCGGTGGATTTGGTGAAGTCTACTATGATGCCCGCGATGACTACCATAGAAATGAAATGGGGCATGTAGGTGACCATCTGTACACTCTTTTTAAACAGATTATCCTTCAGTTCGTTGATCAGCAGAGCAAAGATAATGGCTGCCGGGAAACAGATCAGAAGCTGCAGAAAACTGATGATCAGTGTATTCCTGATAACACGCCAGGCAAAGATGGAACCGAAAAAGTCCTGGAAATTCTTCAAATGGACCCAAGGGCTTTTCCAGATACCCAGCTTTGGTTTAAAGTTTTCAAAAGCCATCAGGATACCGCCCATGGGGAGGTAAGCAAACAGGATCGTCAGGACCATAAACGGCACTACCATGAGATACAGCGCCCAGTTAGCCTTAAAGTCTCTTCTGATGGCTTTTTTGGTATAGATCTTTTCTTTTACTGTTTTTTGTTTACTCATCAGAAACCGCCTTTACATCATTTGTGAGCATGTGGCGGCCTCCTTTTAAAGAGACCGCCACATATTTTTAGAAAAAACAGAGTTTATTTGTTCATAAATCTGTCCCAGGCGCCCTGTCCGATCTCTATCAGGCGCTCGATGCCTGCAGATTTCAGTTTCTCTACATAAGAGTCCCATTCATCCAGGGGTTTGGTTCCGGTGATGAAGCCGACCGTGGCTTCTGACATGATCGTGTCCACATCCGCAAAGAGCTTTGCATACTCTGTGCTCTCTTCTGCATTCATGATGCCGGTAAGAGAGGGCAGAGAGCGCTCGGTAGTCTTGTTGGACGGGAATACCTCATAGTTCGCACAGTCTTTTTCAGGAACAGCCGCCAGTTCACGGCGCCAGTCCTGAAGGTTCGGCAGATAGCCTGAAGGCATGGTGTAATAGCACATAGCTTCTGAGAAGGAATACTTCTCATTTTTGGTAACTTTTTCAGTATACTGAGGCACACCATCCACATATTCGAAGGTATCGCCTTCCACGCCATAGTTGACGAACAGAGAGCCCTCGGGAGAGTACATGTAGTTCAGCCACTTCAGGCAGACTTCCGCATTCTTGGAATCCTGGGAGATAGCCAGACCTCCGAAGCCGGGAAGCATCTGCAGACCAAACATGTTCTTATCGCCTTCTTTAAGCACCGGTGCAGTGACAGGTACATATAAGGCATTGGGGTCTTCATTGCCATTCTCATACATAGCGATCAGGGTGTACATGGTGAAGAACGCACCGGTCTTACCGGTAACGATCATCGCGGTATCCGGAAGGAAATTGCTGCCTGACATGAAGTCCGGATCGATCAGACCTTTCTGATACCAGCGGTTCAGCATGGTCATGTAATCCTTCCAGCCGTCTTCCATGGGTCCGTAATGGATCTTGTTATCGATCTGGTAGAAGGAGGAGTTCACGCCATAGCCACCGGGGAGGTCATTGAATCCGTCATATCCGGTGCTGGCTAAAGCCAGAGGAGCTGTTGCTCCCTTTTCCTCTTTAAACTTTGTGAGAACATTCTCCCAGTCTTCATAAGTGACCGGCTCTTTCAGTCCCAGATCATCCAGCCAGTCTTTTCTCATATAATAACCGGCAAAGTCGCCCTGGGGCTCGATGAAGACCTGGCCGATACCGACATATCGGCCTTCTTCTGTCTTGATGGCATTCAGATACTGCTTTTCAAAAGTCGTTTTAGCTGCATAACTTTCCACAGCCTTCAGGTAATTGGGGCAGTATTTGGGGATCAGATCGGTCAGATCCATGAAATAACCGTCTGCCACTGCCTGGTCAAAGCCTCCCGGATAGGGATAAGAGGCACTGCACATGACCATGTCAGGCAGTTCGCCGGAGCTGATCAGCAGATTGAAAGCCTGAGCTTCGCCGCCAGCCGAGGGATGCTGGAATTCGACATGGACATTGGTCCTCTCTTCCAGGGCCTTAAAGAAAGCCGTGTCGCCAATATTGTCGACAATATTGGTCACGTTGCTGCTCATGGGCACCCAGATAGAGATGGTGGTCTTTTCTTCACAGATCGGAAGGCCGAAGTCTTCTCCTGCTTCCTCGCTGGAAGGAGCTGCCGTGGAGTCTTTTCCGGTGTCGTCATCCTTTTTGGACGGCTGTGTCTCAGCGCTCTGTGACTGGGCCGGTTCGGATGATGATCCCTGAGAGGGCTTCTGATCGCCTCCGCAGGCAGCCAGCATGCTGAGGATCATAGCTAAAGCTATAACGAGGCTCAGCATTTTTTTAATGCTGTTCTTTTTCATAACTTCTCTCCTTTTTTTCTGGCTTATTCGCCGACTTTTTTCGGATCAGCACATTCTGTCGCAATAAAGCTGTCCGTTAAGTTTCTTTTAGTTTAAGCATAACGTATCCTAAATAAAAGAGCGAAAACCGGCGCCCGGTGGCAAAAAACCCGGATTATCACATTTTGGATATCAGCACCGATTATGGCTATCTGAGCCTTTATTTCAGTCAGATCCTGCTTTTTTTCGTCCTGTCTTTGCTTTTTAACGGGATCTCTTTGAAATGCACGCCTGCTTTCCGGTGTTACACCGTAAGATCACTGCCAACAGAGCGCAGATGATTCTGGTATTCCCTGCGTCCGTAAAGGGCATCGCGGAAGTTCACCAGTTCGATCTTATGCTCTTTGATCCAGTTTCGGACTTCCGGTGAAGTCAGTGCATGGACATCCACAGTGCGGATGGCTATGTAATTCAGGGCATTCGGGCCATAGTCGCCTTCTTGATAGACGAAATAATCCACATAACCTGGATGCCACGCGTTCATCACGATCGCATCTTCCTCCATGCTCAGCAAGCCGCCCTTATCTTCCAGATAATAGGCAATGGGGTCGTATTTCGTGATCCCTTTGATGGAATCTGTTTCCAGATCGTCAAATGCTGCCACACTGCCGGAAACGATCTTGGGATATTTGGGGTCACGGACCGGGATCTGGCTGGGATCCTTAATATATTTCCGGATGAATTCCGGAGGTTCCATATAATTCGTGGCCATGCCGTATTCCGCGATCACCTGCTGCATGGCTCTGCTCATGGGGGTATTTCCTCCTCCCATTCCGCCGCCTACATCCGGAGCTTTCCCGAGAATGGCTACACAACGGTCCAATTCTGCCCGGCATTCAGCCAGTGCTTCATCAAAATCCACATCCTCCAGCCGTGTCAGGTTTTTGCGGAAACCTTTTCTCTCAGGATCGTACAGGGTAGGAACATCTTTCGGATCCAATACCGGCGCTCCCCAGAAATGAGCATGCCATCCGGTGCTGATCCAGGGATATTTTGTCAGTTTTTCCAGCGCATCCACTGTCCCCGGACAATCCAGCATGATATCGGCCGAGGTGACGACTCCGTGCTCGATCGTCTCAAAGGTGCCCAGATTATGGACCGGTGTGTATCCCACATCGTCTGCCCGTATAATAAGTTTCATACTTTTTCTCCTTTCCATAAAGTCATTTTTTACATTTCTTCATGCAGCGACATTTCTGCCTTTGAAATTGAGTATACTTATCAAAGAGCAAAATGACCAGAACCTGATTTATCAGACCATATCACATTTTTGTCTTAAGCTTATTTTGGATATCAACGCGTATTATTGCTATCCCTGCTGCTTTTGTTTTATCAAAAAGCTCCTTGTGTTTTTTATATTTTATACTATAATATAGTTATGAAGAAGAACAATCTCTCAAAATCAAATAGATTATTCAAGAGCTTCCTGTTCTCTTATTTTCTGGTGGCAGGTATTATTCTGCTTATCCTGGGGGTCGCACTTTACTATTCCTATGTTCGGTTTTCCGAAGATATCGTCAAGTATCAGGCGCGGGATCTTTCAGAGATGAGGCATGAATCGGATCAGAAGCTGCAGAATATAGAGGATGTGGCAGCTATGCTCTCCGAGGAGCCGGATATCATCCGCGGCGGCTATTATACGGATAACAGTTCAGGAGACCGGATGCTGTTTTCCGAATTGAAGACCTATGTCACAGGGTATAATGATCTGCTTTCTCTGGAAGGTTCTGTTTTTCTTTATTATAATCACTCAAAGACCGTCCTGGCTCCTCCCTACCGCTACAACAGCGCGAATCTGGGAGCATTCAGCAGTTTTTATATGAATCTCTCGGACAAAGAGTTCCTGCGTTTTATGGATAATCCGGAGGGGTACTACATTCTCCACGCAAATACGCAGAATCCCCAGCTGTTTCTTCTGACTCAGATCGTAGATAAAAACACGGTCTCCAGGTTGGGGAAAGTCATCATCCGCATTTCTCTTCCGGCGCTGATCAGGGAGCTCCTGCATGATGATTCCCCCTCTGATCTGCTCTTCTACATCACCCATAAGGATGACAGTGTCTGCGTAACGGCGGATGAGGAAGGAACGTTTCAATTCTCTCAGACCGGCCTGGATGTCATCAATGATCTGTCTCAAGGTACTGTCAGCATCGAAAACAAGAACTATTATCTGATCGACACATTGTCCGACCATGTGGGCTGGCATTATAAGATCGCTGTTCCCCATACTGTATTTACCCGCCAGGCCCGTTTTTATTCTATTCTTTTCGGTATTGCAATACTTACAGCCCTCCTCATCTCGCTGCTGTTAGCCTGGCGTATGGCCTGGAAGTTCTACACGCCGGCCGGCCGGCTGCTGAACGCTCTGAATATCAGTCATGAAGCAAGTTATGACAAAGCCTTATCCACCGCGGAAGCGGCCGTAGCCGAATATCGGGAACAGCTGAATTCCCAGGACAGGGAGCTTAAACAGTATGAATCCCATAAGAACGAAAGTACGTTCATGGCATTATTGGATGGCCGGCTGACGGAATCGGAAAGCCGTAAAATCACAGAGGAATACCTTTCTGAGGCGGATCCCTCTAAACCTTTCCGTCTGCTTCTGATAGGACTTTTCCATATCCAGCAGTCTGTATTTTCCATGAATAATGAAATAGATTACAGCCTGATGCATTTCGTACTGAAAAATGTCTTTTCGGAAGTTCTGTATCAGGATTCCTTCCTTCACAGACCTCTGGCCTTTTCCGAATCCTCCGTATGTGTCTGCCTGATACAGGATATGACCGACAGCGACCTGGTTGAAAAGATCTTTACTGTCAGAACATTTTTAGAGGAGCAGGCCGGACTTGAAAGTGTTTTCTGTATCAGCGAAACGTCAGATGATCCCGGCAGTATCCCGGAATATTATCTTCAGGTGACCGATCTGCTGAGTTTCCATAGATTCTGGGGACGTTCCCAGCAGAACATTATTTTCTATTCTGATCTTGACGATGAACTCAGTCCAGCTTCTGAGACAGATGCAGAACGGAAGATCATAAACCTGATCTCCGTGGGAAACATGGAAGAAGCCAGAGAAGACCTGGTGCAGGTACTGGATCAAGGCTTCCCCAGAGGTTTATCATTTCCATGGGTAAAGATCCAGATCTCAGCTCTGATCAGCCATATAGCCGGCCATATGCTGGCGCAGAATGGAAGCTCCTTTGAAACGAATGAAACGGTCCAGGAACTGCTTCCGGTGATCCCGCGGTGTGAGACCTTTGAAGAGCTGAAGCATACTGTACTGCTTCTATTCGATCGTCTTTCCGCCGAGCAGAATACGCAGGGCAATGACGAGAGTCCGGCATGGATCAGGAAAGCAAAAGAATATATAGAAGAAAACTACAGTGATTCTTCACTGAACATTTCCACCCTGGCTTTCCGTTTCGGGCTGACACCGGCTCATTTCAGCCGCAGCTACAAAAAATATACAAATACCAGCATTCTGGACTATATCAACCTGATCCGCGTAGAACATGCCAAACAGCTGCTGGATGAAGGCATGACGGTCCATGATGCTGCCCTGGCCGCCGGATACACGGAAGCCAGGGCTTTGATCCGGTATTTTAAGCGGTACGAAGGGATCACCCCGGGACAGTATCAGAACCAGCAGTGAACAAAACTTCCCTTTACAGTAATAATAGTGCCCGGCAGTGATGCCGGGCACTATTTAAGGCTATCCATCCGTAAAAACGGCTATTTCTTCTGACCCTTCTCCATGTTAATATAAAACCATAATCTTATCCATCTTTCCGATCAACCTGTCGGAGAAACAAAAAAGGAGGAATATCATATGGGTATAGGAATCGTTGAAACAAAATACGGGAAACTTCTGGGTGCGGAACTCACAGGAAAGTACGAAGGCATCACCACCTTCCGTTCCGTCCCTTACGCGGCGCCTCCGGTAGGCGAACTGCGTTTTGCGCCTCCTCAGGATCATGAACCCTGGAACGGCGTACTGGATGCCACTCATTTCGCTTCCCGCCCCTATCAGCAGATGGGCACGGGCCTGAGCTTTGAGCCCTGGGCTTCAGATTTTTATTATGATAATTACCCGCCCATGAGCGAAGACTGCCTGTATCTTCATATCACCACGGGGGCACAGGATCCTTCCGAAAAACGGCCTGTGTTCATGTGGTTCCACGGCGGCGGATTATCCACCGGCTTCTACAGCGAGATCGAGTTCGATCCTTCGGAGCTGGCCAGAAAAGGCATCGTGGTGGTGTCGGTGGGCCAGCGGCTGAATATCTTCGGCTATCTCTGCCTGCCCCAGCTTCAGGCGGAACAGGGCGGAAAAGCCGGAAACTACGGCCTCATGGATGAAGTAAAGGCACTGGACTGGGTCAGGGAAAACATTGCCGCTTTCGGCGGTGACCCGGACAATATCACCATAGGCGGCCAGTCCGGCGGCACGGCGAAATCCGGCGCCCTGGCTTCTTCTCCGTACAGCGTGGGCAAGGTAAAGCGCTGCATCAATCAGTCCAACCTGAACTGGCTGGTCACTTATCAGACCATGGAAGCAGCAGGAGCCGATGCGAAAGTCTACCTGGAACGCTGCGGCATTGATCCGGAGCTCTCTGTGGAAGAATTGCGCCGTATTCCGGCAGATCGCTTCTATAAGGCAGAAGTAGCCTTTGGCGCACCCGGCAATCTTCCCGGCAGCATGGTCTGGGATGGAGATTATGTCCGTTACCAGTACGGAGTACAGAATGTTCAGGAATTTGCCTCAAAAGTCGATTACCTGACTGGCGGCAATGTAGGTGAAGGCGGCTTTGTGAATTTTATGAGCAATGATAAATTTGAAACAGCTGCCCAGTTCTATGATTTTATGAGGGAAAGACTGGGACCACTGTATGAAAAATATGATTTCGAATCTCTGTGGCCGGTCACGGATGAGAACGCAGATATGAGAAGCCGCGTCCTGGCCTCCAGGGGCATTGCACTCGGTCTTTTCTGTGGTGTCATCCTTAACCGTTATTTCGGCGCTTACAGAGCTGTCCATGCGCCGGAGACCCACACCTATTCCTTCAGCTTCGGCCATTTTACCCCCAGTCTGCCGGAAGAGGCCGGTCAGTTCAGAGACATGAACCACTTAATGGCCTGGCATTCCAGTGAACTCTGGTATACCTTTGCTTCTCTCAGAGAGAATGTGCCGCCGGTACGTCCCTGGACAGAAGTGGACTTTAAGCTGGCTGACCAGGTAAGCTCCTACTGGGCTAACTTTATCGCCACCGGTAATCCGAACGGTGAAGGCCTGCCCTTCTGGCCGGAGAGCCGTGAGAATTACGGATGGATGTATCTGGGCGATACACCGGAAGGCCATGACGGATTAGACAAACTGGACGAATTATGTCTGGAACATCTGATAGCCTCTGGCACCGCACCGGAGATCTGATGACACATTCTTTAATGCATCATATAATAAGCGCCGGGTGTCCAGCCCGGCGCTTATGCTTTTAAACAGTTTTTCTTATTCGATCATCCCGTATGCCACTGCGCGTACTCTCATGTGGTGGTATTCCTCGTTATTCGGGAAGGTGTTGTGCATGTAGACCACTGAGAAATGATTCTCCGGGTCGATGGATGTCCAGGTCCCCGCGGCACCGGTCCAGCCGAACTCGCCGGGGGTCGAATTTGATACACCGCCGATGTCCATCATAGTCCGGACACCCAGTCCGTAACCATAGCCATCCAGATAGGTGTTCCTGAATTCCTTAAGCTGTGTCTCATTCAACATATTGGTACGGAAAAGGTCGATCGTATTGCGGCCGATGATCCGTTTTCCGTTGTAAACGCCGCCGTTAGCCAGCATCTGGGTAAAGACCGCATAATCCCGGAGACTTGAGAACAAACCTGCGCCGCCTCCTTCATACACCTGGTCCGGCTCAAAACGTTCATCGAACATGCCGCCCATGGGTGTGTAGCTTCCATCCTCTTCGATGTGATAGAGGACTGTCATGCGCTCACGCTGATCTCCCTCATACCGGTAGCCTGTGGATGTCATGCCCAAAGGCTCGAAGATCTCTTTTTTCAGGAACTCTCCTACGGTCATGCCTGAACATTTTTCTATCAGGGCTGCCACCATCTCATGGCCGAAGCCATAGAGCCAATGTTCACCCGGATCGAACCTGAGAGGCGCTTCTGCCATGGCCGCCACTTCCTGGGAAACCGTGTACTTTCCGTCATACTGCTCATTCAGTTTCGCCCGGACATCGTTCATGGCCTTATCTGTGGGATGGTCCCCGGCAGGTGACGGATAGGGCAGGCCGCAGGCCATATTGAACACATCCTTCACGCGAAGAGGCCGGTGCGGGGTGCGGTAGACATAGCTGCCATTTCCGGTCTGCTCTGCCACTTTTACGTCCTTCCACTCCGGGAAATAGTCGGAATAAGGGTCGTTCAGCGCGAATTTTCCCCGTTCAAAAAGGATCAGGGCCCCGGTGCACACGATGACTTTGGTCATGCTGTAAAGGCGGTAGATGGTATCCCCATCTACTTTCCGCCCGCCGGCAAGATCGGCGAACCCTTCATATCCTTCATATAAGATCTTACCGTCCTTCATGACGATGCAGCCGCAGCCCGGTACGTGCTTTGCTGCAAAATCCTGAAGCAACAGATCCATATCCTGTTTTACAGACATAAAAACCTCCTAAAAATACTACTAATGCGAAGGTCACAGACTCTATCTGCAAAGTACCTTCCTTACTGATCTGCTATCATCTGTTTAAACCGGTCAAATACCATCACACCGTCTTTGCCTTCTCCCGGCATATTGTCCAGCATCCGCTCCGGGTGCCACTGGACCCCCAGCACTTTCCCGTTCTCATGCTCAAAGGCTTCCACAGTATCATCGAAGACCGCCTTCGCGGAAATGATCAGCCCCTGCCCGAGGGTCTTAACAGACTGATGATGCCGGGTGTTCGTCAGGAACTTCTCCGGGAAAGGATAGGTAAGCCCGGGATCCTTAAGACCCCGCACCTCATGAAGAAGCGCATTAGCCGAGTGTCCCGGGATGTCCTGATTCAGGGATCCGCCGAAATACACATTCAACACCTGGAATCCGCGGCAGATACCCAGAACAGGTTTTCCCGCCTTAAAGAAGCGGTCAACGATATTCAGACAGGCTTTATCATATTCGGGGTCCACATAACGGGAGGCTGTATTCTCTTCTCCGTAAAAGGAGGGATCCACATCGCCGCCCCCGATCATGATAAGCCCTGCATAATCCGCAGGATCTGCCTCCGGATAAGGAGATTCCGGCTCAAACCCCATCATTTTCGATGCATACAGATAACGCTCTTTAAAACGCTCTTCAGGTTTAAAAAAGACCAGCAGTTTTTTCATTTTTCACTCCGGATAGGTAAACCGGCGATGTTCCTCTAATTCCTTTTTGTATCGCCGGATGTAATATTTCGCTGTCATAAGATTCTGTTCGGAATAATTCCCGCACTCCTCCGGTCTGGCTCCGGGGATCTCTCCTTCAAAATCCAGGATAAAGTCACACATCCGCAGGATCAGGTCACACACCTCTTCCGGTTCCTTATCCCCGAACATCAGGAAATAAAACCCGGTGCGGCAGCCCATAGGCCCGAAATAGACCACCTGGTCTTTGACCTCGGAATTTCTTAAGAACGTGGCGCCCAGGTGCTCAATGGTATGCAGCGCCGGCTGTTCCACCGCCGGCTCCCGGTTCGGCGCCGTAAAGCGCAGGTCAAAGGTGGTGACAGTCACATCGCCCATACTGTCCTTCCGGGACACATACAGCCCCGGCAGAAGCCTAAGATGATCGATAGTAAAACTCGCTATTTTTTCCATAAAAACCTCATAAAGTTATTCGCAGGATCCCCTCAGTCAGCTTTGCTGACAGCTCCCCTTTGAAAAGGGGAGCCGGGTATTCTTATTCTCTTTGCAGCATGGGCTCCGCGATCTTCCGTCTGAAGAAGTCGATCAGCGGTCCCATAAAGAAGGCTGTCACGATGGTCCCGATGCCGACGACTTTCCCGATGCCGCTGAATTTTCCTCCTGACAGGAAGAACAGGGTCACCCCGGAGGCTACACAGATGAAATCGCAAAGGATCCGCACATATTTAAACTGTCCCTTTTTCCATGTCTGGGTGATGATCAGCGCGATGGAATCGTAGGAAGACACCCCCAGATCCGCGGTGATATACACAGCGCCGGCCAGGCACATAATGACTATGCCTGCCAGCAGGAATACGATCCTTAAGCCCAGCCCCGGCGCCGGAAACAGTTTCGTGAGCCACTTTGTCACGTACTCAATGATATAGCCGGACAGCAGAAGATTAAACACAGTGCCAAAGCCGATGTAATGCCGGTCCGCAAAAAAGGTGAAGATCAGGATCAAAAGATTCACGATCAGGGATATGGTGCCGAAATTCACCGGCAGGATACAGTCCAGACCCGCCAGAAGGGACTGGAAAGGATCCACCCCCATGACCGCGATCTTAAACAAACCTACGGATGCAGCGCACACCAGCATCCCGGCAAAACACATGATCAGCCGGCGCTTCATATGGTCTCTATTGAACATGCTCAGATTCCCAGATAACCTTTCAATGTCTTGATGGAATTCTCTACGCCATCTTTATGGCTGCGCTCATATCCATGGCTGGCATAGACGCCGGCACCGATGAGTCCGTGACGGATATCGTAGCCTGCGCTGAGGGTTGCCTCTACATCGGAACCATAGCCCGGGTAAACATCCAGGGCGTAGGAGGCATGTTCTTTTTTCGCAGCTTCGATGAGCTTGCCTACCACTTCATAGCTGTAAGGTCCGCCGGAAT
>CACZSO010000185.1 GCA_902783795.1 uncultured Eubacteriales bacterium | reverse complement strand
GCATTGTCCGAACTGCGGAAAAGAGATCCGGAAGCAGTCGGTGGACCAGATGGTGGACGTGGTGATGCAGCTGAAAGAGGGGACCCGCTTCATGCTGACAGCGCCGGTGGTCCGGGGCAAGAAAGGCATGCACGAGAAGGTGCTGGAGAATGCGAAGCGCTCCGGCTATGTCCGTGTGCGCGTGGACGGAGAGATGCATGAACTCTCCGAAGAGATCAAACTGGAAAAGAATATTAAGCATAATATCGAGATCGTGGTGGACCGTCTGGTGCGCCGGGAAGGCATAGAATCCCGGCTGGCAGGTTCTTTGGAAAACGTGCTGGAGCTTACCGATGGCCTGGCCTACGCAGAGATCCCGGACGAAAATAAGACATTGGTCTTTTCTTCAAACCTGGCCTGTCCAGACTGTGACATAGCCATCGATGAGATCCAGCCCCGGAGCTTTTCTTTCAATAATCCCTTTGGCGCCTGCCCGGAGTGCTTCGGCCTGGGTTATAAGATGGAGTTTGACTGGGAGCTCATGATCCCGGACACATCCCTGTCCATCAACCAGGGATGTATCGTGGTACCGGGCTGGCAGTCCGCCCATCAGAAAGGCAGCTTTACAAATGCTACATTGACGGCCTTGGCGGAGCATTTCAAGTTCAGCCTGGACACGCCTTTTAAGGATTATCCGGAAAAGATCCGTGAGATCCTGATCTACGGGACGGACATTAAGGTCAATGTGCATTACAAGGGCCAGCGGGGCACCGGAGTCTATCCCATTGCTTTTGAAGGCCTGATCGAGAACGTGAACCGCCGCTACAAAGAGACGTTTTCCGAGACGATGAAGGCGGAGTATGAGGAGTTCATGCGGATCTCCCCCTGCGCCGAATGCGGTGGAAAGCGGCTGAAAAAGACCTCTCTGGCCGTCACTGTGGGCGATTATAATATCTACGATATCACGAATTATGCCATCCGCGATATGCTGCCCATCGTCCGGGGCCTGGACCTTACGGACCAGCAGCACCGGATCGGTGATGAGATATTGAAGGAGATCAAGTCGCGGCTCCAGTTCATGATGGATGTGGGCCTGGAGTACCTGGCCCTATCCCGGGCAACAGCTTCCTTATCCGGCGGCGAAGCCCAGCGGATCCGTCTGGCGACCCAGGTGGGTTCCGGTCTGGTAGGGGTGGCCTATATTCTGGACGAACCTTCCATAGGCCTGCACCAGAAGGATAATGATAAGCTGCTGGCGACCTTGAAGCATCTGCGGGACCTTGGAAACACGGTGATCGTCGTGGAACACGATGAGGACACCATGAGGGCAGCCGATTTTCTGGTGGATATCGGCCCGGGTGCCGGAGAACACGGCGGAAAAGTGGTAGCCGCTGGCACGGTCCAGGATGTGATGAACTGTAAGGAATCCATCACCGGCGATTATCTGGCAGGGCGGCGTTCCATCAGCACACCGCAGAGCCGGCGGGAACCGAAGGGGTTCGTCACGGTCCAGGGTGCTGCAGAAAATAACTTAAAGAATATCGATGTGGATTTCCCCCTGGGGGTCTTTACCTGTGTCACCGGCGTTTCCGGCTCAGGCAAATCTTCCCTGGTGGATGAAATATTGTCCAAGAGCCTGTCCCGGCTGTTAAACCGGTCACGGCAGATCCCGGGCAAACATAAGAAGATCCTGGGGTACGAGAAACTGGATAAGATCATCAACATTGATCAGAGCCCCATCGGGCGGACGCCGCGGTCGAACCCGGCTACTTACACCGGGGTCTTTGACATGATCCGCGACCTCTTCTCCCAGACCCAGGAAGCCCGGGCCCGGGGCTATACAAAAGGCCGTTTCTCTTTCAATGTGAAGGGCGGCCGGTGTGAAGCCTGTTCGGGTGACGGTATCATCCGGATCCAGATGCATTTCCTGCCGGATGTGTATGTGCCCTGCGAAGTCTGCGGCGGCAAACGGTACAACCGGGAGACACTGGAGGTGCTTTACAAAGGCAAATCCATCTACGATGTGCTGAACATGACGGTGGAAGAAGCATTGACCTTCTTCGATGCAGTACCTTCCATCAGAAATAAGATCCAGACATTGTACGATGTGGGCCTTTCCTATGTGAGGCTTGGCCAGCCGTCCACGGAGTTGTCCGGCGGTGAAGCCCAGCGGATCAAGCTGGCAGCAGAATTGTCCCGCCGGTCCACAGGGAAGACCATCTATGTGCTGGATGAGCCCACCACCGGCCTGCATTTCGAGGATGTGCGGAAGCTTATCGAGATCCTGCAGCGCCTGACAGAGGGCGGCAATACCGTGGTGGTCATCGAGCATAACCTGGATGTGATCAAAAATGCCGATTATATCATCGACATGGGTCCGGAAGGAGGCGACGGCGGCGGTACGGTCATCGCCTGTGGCACGCCCGAAGAAGTGGCGGAAAACCCGGACAGCTACACCGGCATCTATCTGAAACGGATGCTCAGCAAGAAATAAGATAATTACAGGAGGGCCATATGAATTACCGGGGCGTATTGTTTGATCTGGACGGCACACTGCTGAATACATTGCCAGACCTCACTTTTATATCTAATAAGACCATGGAGGAAGCCGGCTTCCCCACCCATACAGAAGAAGAGGTGAAGTGGTACATCGGCAACGGTGTGGAACTGTTATTCAGCCGTTCCCTGCCGAAGGATGTGAAACTTTCTGAGGAGGAATATCAGACGCTGTACGCAAAGATGCGTGCCAATTACCTGAAGTACCAGAACCGGCTGACCCGGCTGTATGAGGGTGTTCAGGAGATGCTGGAAGAGCTGAAAGCTATGGGCGTGAAGACCGCCATCGTGACGAATAAGATGGATTCGGCAGCGAAAGAAGTGCAGGAAAAATACTTCCCCGGCCTTATCGATTACAGCATCGGCGCCCGGGACGATCTGAAATTAAAGCCTCATCCGGACCAGGGCATGGAAGCTATGAAAGTACTGGGACTCACACCGGAAGAGTGTATCTATGTGGGAGATTCGGATACCGATGTGGAGACAGGAAATAATTTAGGCATGCCCACCCTGGCGGTGACCTGGGGATTCCGCGGAGAAGAGTTCTTAAGAGAACACGGCGCGGTACACATCATAGACCGTCCGGAACAGATCGTAGATTTTATAAAATATACGGAAAGAATATAAGGATACAGGAATACGAGGGGCAGCCGTACTTGGTGCGGCTGCCCCTCTTTTTTCATGATGAGTAAAAGTCCTTTTGACAGAAGGATCAGGAAAACCAATACGATTTTCTCCCGGAATCAACTTTCCGTCAGACCAATGTAAGGAATCAGATCTTTAATGTCTTTATATCGTATATCATGTGACAGATAGATGCCTTTCCTGTAAAACAGACGGTCTACATAGAAACACCGGTTCCTTAAGATCATCGTCTTACTTGCATTGCCAAAGAGATCCAGATCCGCTGTTTTTAAGAGTTCTTTCACCGTATTTTCCAGATCGGACAATCTGACATAATAATAGTGTTCATCGGTTTCCTCTGAGGGAACCAGGAAAGGTCGGGTATACCGGATGCCTTTATCAAAAGTCGGAAGACTGAAAAAGCCACGGCCCAGATCATCGGCTCCTTTCTCATGCAGCTTAACATGAAGGACCGTCCCCTTTGGAATGACTTTAGCTTCCTTTTTCAAAGCCGCATCTTCATAAAACCGAATGTCACAAGGGGCTGCGATCTCATAATCCGCCGACATTTTGACAGCAGGCCTGGCATAATTGAACGTATTACGGCTGATCCGCTCCATATCCATATCTTCCATCCGGTCATGCTCCAGATACTCCCGAGCCGCCGGAGCATCATCCCGCAGCTCAAAATACTTCTTCAGCCGATGCTGCTGATAAAAACTAAAGCCAGCACACGCCGCCGCCACGACAACGATTACACTAATAATAAACCACCGTCTCATCACACACATCCTTTCAAATCACTTCATCTATAACGTACCCATAAGTGTAGATACACGAATTTGTGAATTCCCTAGATTTTAGATATCCACACTGCTTGATCTATAAATATCAGATAATCTCGCCAATGGAGTTCCTCAGCATGGACACCGGCATCTTCTGAATACATGATAATACAGGAAATATACTTTTCAATCCCCTTTACTTATTTGACAGGTTTTTGCACTTGATCAGCATCACCGGCCACATTCACATCCACCGTCAACCCACCTCAGGAGATGGCAGACGATGGAGAGGGAACTCAGCCCTATTTTCGGAAATCCACATTTAAGGCTGAGTTTGAGTGGAGGAACACTCTTCCTCCTGCCAAGGGGAGCATATAGTACTTCTCCGGGAGTGTGTGGTCTTAAGCACTTAGCGAAGCGAACCTGTAGGGTGAAGCTGAGCTTACGTGCCGTTAGGGCACCGGACCCAAGCGGAAGCGCCTCCCGGAAAGTACTATATGTCACCGCAGACAGGTATACACAGTAGAGGGGAGGTCACGTATGCTACTTAGGCCAGTTGGTAGAGAGGAGGCCACGTACAGTAGAAAGGCCAGTAAGTGGAGAGGCGGCCACTTGGGCTGTCTGGCGAGAATGCCTCTTGACGGTGTTCATTTTTAGTGTTATAGTACTCAAGTATGAACGCTTTGAGCGTTCTTTCTTAATGCAGG
>CACZSO010000184.1 GCA_902783795.1 uncultured Eubacteriales bacterium | reverse complement strand
GTCACCATGATGAACATCATGCCCACCATGGAGCAGCTCATCAGGATCTGCATGGAGTAAGAGAAGATCGAGTTCAGAAGACCGGTAGTAAAGACCGTGCCCATGAAGGCCGCCGTTACCGGCTCCCGGCCTATGACCAGCTTCGCGCCGAAGAAGGAAGCCAGCAGGATACAGGTATACATAATGCCTGACATCAGTGGTTCTTCCCAGGACATCAGCCGTTCCGCTTTGACGAAATCTTCATAGATCTTCAGGTTCGTCAGGCGAAAACGTTCTCTTTCAAAATTTTCACGGACAAAGGCTTTCACGACGCGGATGCCGTGCAGATCTTCCTGGACATTCTTGTTAAGATCGTCATAGCGCCGGAACGCCCGGTGCATGATGGGATGGATCTTGCGGGCCAGAAGCACCATGCTGAATGCCAGGATCGGCGATGCGATCAGGAAGATCAGCGCCAGTTTCCAGCTGATGAAGATGGTCATGAGGATCGCGAAGATCAGCATCAGCGGCATTCTTAAAGCCATACGCATGGCCATGCCGAAGGTGTTCTGCACACGAGTGACATCCGTGGTCAGACGGGTGATGATGGAGGCCGTTGAAAATTTATCGATGTTCGAAAACGCAAAAGTCTGTACATTTTCATACATGTCTTTTCTTAAGTTCTTTGCAAAGCCGGTAGTGGCTTCCGCACTGTACTTTGCACTTAACAGACCGGTCCCCAGAGATACCACGGCCAGTGCCAGCAGGATCAGGCCGTATTTAACGATCATGGCCATGGAACCTGCGGAAAGACCTTTATCGATCAATGCTGACATGACGTAAGGGATCAGTGATTCAAGGATGACCTCCGCCAATGTCATGATCATAGTCAAGATGGCTGCTTTCTTATATTCCCGAAAGTAGCCGATCAATTTCTTTATCATGGTCTAGTCTCTCCCTCCATTTCTTTCATAGTCTCGTCAATGATGCGGAGTAATCTTAAGAGCTCCTGCTGCTCTTCGTTATTCAGGCCCCGGACCAGCTGTTCATCTGCAGCTTCCATGGCTTGCTGCAGGCTTACGCTGATCTGTTCGCCCTCCGGAGTCAGGACGATACGTTTCAGTCTGGCATCCTGGTCCACTGACTGACGTTCAATGTACCCCCGGGTCTCCAGGCGAGTCAGGATAGTGGAAATAGCGGACTTTGTAAGGCCCACCACTTTTTCCAGATCCTTCTGGTACACGTTTTTATCCTGGTTGTAATGCAAATGCCCCAGGATCCGGCCATAGACCATGGTCTCTCTGTCTATGCCTGCCTTTTCCTGGCCGCTGGTCACGATACGGAGCCAGCGGTAATTGACTGCATGCAGCAGTCCGCTGATCTGCATTTGGGTGTTTAATGAGTTTATTTCCTTGTCCATAGGCATCCTCCGCAGGTTTGTTTTTAGCCAAACTGTTTATCCACAAACATTTCAAGCATAAACTGTTCAGTCATAAACAATTCTATCGTGAATCATTTAAAAGTCAACTGTTTTTTTCGTGAACTGTTGGCCGGAATGGGCTTTTGAAACAGTTTAAGGATGAGTTTTTGGGTTGATTTTTGTGTAAAAACGGGCTTTTCTTTTTGATTTATCTATGTTTTTCTTTTCTTTAACGGTAATCATGACGAAAATCATCTGTGATTCCCGGATTCTTTCGTGAAAACGACGTTTTTTCTTTTCATAAGATCTTTTTATGCTGAAAACAGTTGCTTTTTTGTACTGCTTGTGCTATATCTATGTAATCGCTAAAGCAGCGGCTGGTTGAAACCTGCAGAAAAGACGGTCTTTACCGCACCGAAGGAGTAACACTCTCAGGTCCGTTTACGGGAAGACTGCAGGGGGACAGCATTCCGGAGAAGCCTGCGTAAAGCAGGTGCCGAAGGTGCAAGGCCGAAAGGCTAAATCTCTCAGGCAAAAGGACGGAAAACGACTGTGGAATGCATTTTTTATGCGTCCGCTTCCTTTATGTTCTGAGGATATACGTTTTCACGTATGTCCTTTTTCTTTTTGCTCCGGCTCTTTGCTTTGCGTTCTATACTGAAAGAAGGGAGCAACTTCACACCATGTGGGAAAGCATTATCAACGGAATTACGAAAGTCAATGATTTCCTGAACAACATCGTCTGGGGCTGGCCGGCCATCATCCTGATCTTAGGCGCCGGCATCGTCTTAAGCATCCGGACCAAATTCCTCCAGCTCCGTAAGTTCGGAGATTCCTGGAAGACCACCATCATCCCCACCATCAAATCTCTGGGAAAGAAAAGAGAGGCCGATAAGGGCGCCATATCCATTTCCCAGTTTGAAGCCTTCTCCGCCGCCATATCCGGTACCGTAGGCACCGGCAATATCGTCGGCGTGGTGACCGCCATCATCACCGGCGGCCCCGGCGCAGTCTTCTGGATGTGGGTATGTGCCTTCTTCGGCATGGTCACCAACTATTCTGAAAATATCCTGGGTCTTTATTACAGGACGAAAGATAAAGCGGGCAACTTCTCCGGCGGTGCTTTCTACTACATTGCCAACGGAGCGAAATTAAAATGGCTGGGTTATCTGGCGGCCCTTTTCTGTATGCTGGCTGCCATCGGCATGTCCGGTGTCCAGACAAACACCATCGCCGGCGCCCTTTCCAGCTCCATCGGTTCCCTGACGCCCTCTGTTAATGAAAATACGCTGAAGCTGATCCTGGGCATCGTGGTCGCTTTCTTTACCGGACTCATCATCATCGGCGGCATCAAGCGTATCGGCAAGGTCACTTCCATGCTGGTGCCTCTTATGTCCCTGCTGTTCATGATCCTTTCCATCATCATGATCCTGATCCATATAGACCACCTGCCAAAGGCTTTAGGCATGATCTTTAAATATGCCTTCCAGTTCAAGGCAGCAGCCGGTGGTATCTTTGGCTATACTTTCATGGTCATCGTGCGAAAGGGTATGGCCCGTGGTGTCTTCTCCAATGAAGCCGGTTTAGGTTCCTCCGTCATCGCCCATTCTGCTTCCGAGACCCGTGAGCCCGTCAAGCAGGGTCTGTGGGGCGTTTTCGAAGTCTTCTTTGATACTTTTATCATTTGTACCCTGACATCACTGATGTTCCTTACCACCATGGATGTAAATGCTTTCACCGGTGAAGAAAACGGCACTCTGATGGCACTCCAGATGTTCTCTCATAACTACGGGACCTTTGGCACCATCGCTTTTTCCATCATCCTGCCCCTGTTCGCTTTCACTACCATCGTAGCCTGGTCTTATTATGGTGAAAAGGCTACGGAATTTTTCTTCCAGTGGCTGGGTGAAAAAGGCCGGAAGATCGCGGTCATGATATTCAAGGTCCTTTTCATCCTGCTCATCATCTTCGCAGCAGTGACAAATACTTCGCTGGCCTGGGCTATCTCCGATACGGCTAATGGCCTGATGGCTATCCCCAACTTGATCGGCCTGATCATCTTAAGCGGCACAGTAGTCAAACTGACGAAGAACTATTATGAGAGGAAGAACGGCAAAAAGATAGAACCCATGCTCTCAGCCTATCCTGATCTGAATGAAGAATTCAAGAAAGATATTATGGAAGGTTCAGACGAAAAGAGATAATACAGACGGCCCCGGAGATACGGATCTCCGGGGCCTGTTTTTGCTGAATTATGAAGTTAAGGCTTATTTTTCTTCCAGCCTGATCAGCTGTCCTAAGAAGAGCGGTACGCCGGTCCTTCTGTCCATGATCGCATAGATGAAGGGTCTGTCCAGCCGGACTTCCGGTTTTTCCTGAGGCAGGGCCATCATTTTCATCATCACTGCTGTAACAGCTCCGGCACGGGTGCCTTCCTCATTCACTTCGATGAAAGTCTTATGGATCACTTCTCCCACTGCATTCTTTTCACGGATCATGTTGTCAAATTCAGCTTCTGAAGAAAAAGCTTTCCTGATGCCGGCGTTAACCAGTGCTTCGTTCATGATCTTTGACCAGCTGCCCTTGAATCTGGGCAGGACAGCATCTACTTTTGTCTCTTTGGCAGCAGCCAGCATCACCATAAGCTCCAGACCCGAGAGAGAGGCCGTAAAAGCTTCAAAATCCGTGTTTTCCGGCGGAAGGAGTGCCATAAAGGCATAATTCCCCCCGGCGTAAGGTTTCACGAATCCGGTGCATTTTTCTGTGTCTATATAGAGGTTCTCTTCTGAGAGCAGGAAAGTCCCCTTCTCCTCTTCTCCATCTATATTCTTAAAAGTACCTTCTTCTTTCTGATCCTCTTCATAGGCCTTTTCCCAGCTGCCTTCAAATGCCAGGGCATTGATCAGGTACAGCGGGGCTTCCGGGGAAGCAGAATCGATGACACTGTCGATCATGTCTTTCGTATTCTCTTTGACCCAGTCATTGATGGTCTTGACCGCTGCTTCATCGAAAGGCAGAGCCGTCACCTTTGCCTGATACAGACTGGTGCAGGCTTTGCGGAAGCGCCGGCGGATCCGGATACCTTTTCTGATCCAGATGCTGTTGGCCAGATGCAAAAGACTCCCCTCATCAGAAGGCAGGTTCTTCGCATACTCGGAGAAAAAGGCATGGAAATCTTCTTCTGACTGGTCTCCGCCAAGGCATTTCAATAATTCTTCCTTTGTTTCGCCATCAGCACCATTAAGTAAAAGGGCCATGGCCGATGCCAGACTTAGGGGAGAGATCAATACATTCTCTTCCTTGCTCAAACATTGTTTAAAAAGAGTCGTACCAAATTCAGCCAGTGCTGCATACGTTTTCATATCCATGATCCCACCTCACTTCTTAAGCCGGATGACGTTCCAGGAGCTCTTTCTGAAACACCCGGACAGACGGCCGCTGTCAAAGACTGTTGCCGTATTTTTCCCCGGAGCTACATTGAAAGGATCCGCTTCCGTATTCACAGCCTCCAGATCCTCATGATGGAGCTCGATATGTTCCGCCAGCCGGTAGTCCTTAAACTGCCGGAGGTCGCAGGAAAACTCTATCCCCTCTTCCAGATTCTTATTCACCGCAAAGATCACGGCCTCTTCTTTCTCTTCATCCATGACCATGATACTGTCCAGATAAGGCACATCGGTAAAGGTCTTCGAGTCATAGACCGGTACTTTTACGATGGTGTTCAGCACGGTGCCGTTCCCGTAGCGGGAGGCATCCAGGAAGGGATAGAAAATGGTCTGCCGCCAGGCGCCCTGGTCCGATGTCATGATAGGCGCGATCACATTGACCAGCTGGGCCAGACAGGCCATTTTCACACGGTCTGCATGTTTTAACAGCGTGATGAGGAGAGAGCCCACCAGCAGCGCATCCTCCATATTATACACATCCTCCAGCTGATGGGGATGCTCAGACCAGGCATCAAAGGGAATACCATTGGAATGGTACCATACGTTCCACTCATCAAAGGATAGCAGCATGGTCTTTTTTGAACGCTTCTTTGCCTTCACATAATCACAGATGGATACCACATCCTTGATGAACTGATCCATCTCCAGGTTCCTTGCCAAAAAATCCGGGGTATCATGGTCACTGTTCCTGTAATACTGGTGAAGAGACAAGTAATCCGCTTCATCATAACACTGGTCCAGCACTTCTGCTTCCCAGGAGGCAAAGGTCTCCATGGAGGAGCTGGAACTTCCGCAGGCCACCAGTCTGACATCCGGATCCACGGCTTTTAATGCCCGTCCTACTTCCGAAGCCAGCCGGCCGTATTCATAAGCGGTCTTATGTCCTGTCTGCCAGGGACCATCCATTTCATTACCCAGACACCAGGTCTTGATGTTGTGTGGTTTTTCATGGCCGTTTTTGCGGCGCAGGTCGCTGTAATACGTTCCCTTTTCAATGTTGCAGTAATCGATCAGGTTCAATGCTTCACTGATGGAACCGGTGCCCAGATTCACAGCCATCATCACTTCTGTGTCAGCTTTGGCCGCCCAGGAAACAAATTCGTCCAGACCGAACTCATTCGTCTCCACCACATGCCAGGCGATCTCCATCCGTTTTTTCCTGAGTTCCTTAGGTCCGATGCCGTCTTCCCAGTGATAGTTCGACACAAAGTTGCCGCCGGGATAACGGACGATAGGTACACCCAGTTCTTTGATCAGGTCGATAACATCCTGACGGAAGCCCTGCTCGTCTGCGCTTTTCTGACCGGGCTGATAGATGCCTTCATAAACAGCCCTGCCCAGATGCTCGATGAAGGACCCGTAGATCTTCCGGTCTACCTCCCCCACGATATAGTTTTTATCAACGATTATTTCTGCTTTCATCATGCTTCTCCGTTTCTTAAAAAGCTATGTATAACTCTATCAGAAGTTATGAGGAAAAGCAAGTGCTAATGGCAGAATATCGCTGTAAAACGTCTGATAAGGCCCTTTTCAGCCCTCGATATGATTTATGACATGATCATTGTGACTCTCCTTTTCATACTGAAGAAAACGGTTTTTAAAGGTCAGGGAGGCATCGTGGCGGGTAAGGTCCACCAGGGCTTTCATCCGCATGGTAAGCGTGTCTTCTTCCGACAGCACCACCTCTGAAGGATCCTCCCAGGTGATCTCTGTCAGGTAGTATCTCAGTACGGGGATCTCCTTCAGCACATAGGTCCCTGCAGGGATATCTGTCCAGGTAAAAACAGCGTCATCCTCTGAAGACATACCATTAACTGTGATCAGTTTCGTCCGTCTGACATAAGCTCCTCGTTTAGAAATACCGCTAAGCTCAAAAAGAAAGGTGGCCTGTCCAAAAGGTTCATACTGGTTGTCGATATGCTTCCTGACCGTTATCTTCCGCACCGCTGTATAAGAAACCATCTGTGCTTCTTCATTAAGATCGGCCTCTTCTTTTACCAGAAACTCTCCTTTTTCATTCTTCAGGTACAGCCGCTGAAAGACTACAACAGACGCATCCATCATATCCCCGGTATCGAAAGATGCTGTAATGTTCCGGGAGATATCCGCTGCCTCCGCGGTAAAGATATCTTCTGTTTCAGGCACTGTTATGAGTGATCCGTTTTCCTCTAGAAGCACCATCGGCAAAGGCTTTCCGGGAATCAGTTCCTGCTCCTCTCCATCCGAAAAAAGGGCGGTTTCTCCTTCACCGGCATAGATCACCTGTGTCTTCAGGACATATTGATATCCCGGTACCAGGTTCGTCAGACCAACTGTATCCAGAATGGCCGATGTCCTTCCGTAAGTCCCGTTCTTCTCTCCTGTCTCTTCATCTACAGCTTCTGTTCGAATATCCGCAAAATGGACGGACTGTGCTTCATTGGCCAGGTCTTCCTCGGCAATGATCAGATCCCCTGTATCAGAGAGCAGGTAGGTACAGGCTGTCACTGTTCTGCCGGCCAGCTGGAAAGGATCCACTGTATAGATCAGTTTTTCTTCCACGATCCCGGCATTTGTTTCCGGCACAAACGTCACAGTCTGGGATATAACGGGATTCCCTTCCAGGATCACCGGTGCTCCCGTCTCATCCATCAGCCTTCCGTAAACCTGGTAGGTCATGCCTGGATTTGCGTGTTCATAAGAAACTGTATCCTCCAGAACTTCCCTCTCAGCGATGATCCCGGCATGAGACTGGCTATTCTGATCCCTAAGTTCTGTCAGGATCTGCGTATGATGATCCGTAAATATCAGCGGCTCATCCGGCGCCCCGTCTTCAAAGGAACCCGTTCCTTTGGTGATGACCTGTCCCGAGGCTGTCAGCCGGACATACCGGGTCTCATGAGCATTTTCATAGCCCACCGGCGCCTGCATCTCCCGAATCATAAACCAGCCCTGGTTTTCCGGATGATAGATCAAAGATGCTTCGTAGGTGCCATCACCCTGGTCTGTCATGGCTGCATAAGGTTCCTCAGAAAATCCTCCGGCTGATGCCTGATAGGCAAAGACCGTAAAACCAGCTCCCGGCAATTCTTCTCCGGATGCCGCGTCTTTTTTTGTCACGATCACCTGTCCCCGGAAGGGTTCATCTGAGATCGTAAAAAAGAATTCCGTACTATCATGAAGGTCGAAAAAGACTGGTTCCTGTGAGGCTGTATAGCCCGGAGGTGCCGATGTTTCCTCTATCTTATAGCTGTTGCCGGCTGCGGAAAAGGCAGGGATATAAGTGTGAGTACCATCTTCCTGGTCTTCCATATCTCCGAGATATTGCCACTCACCGGCCGCATCCTGCCGGTACATGGAAAAAACAGCTCCCGTGAGAAGTTCGCCAGTCAGCACATCCCTCTTCTCTGCCTGTATCGTGATCCGCTTAAAAGACACATAGATCCGGTAGTCAGTGGTAATGCCCCTGAACTCATAGCTGCCGGGAAGGAAGGTCTCTCCTGTCTCATTCAGTTCTGTCACATCTATAAGCTCCGGTTCGCTCCAGTAACCATCACTTTCCGTCTCTCCCGGTATGAACCGGCTGATCCAGACATGGGATATCGTATACCCATACAGTCCAGTATCCCCATAACCGGGGATATGGCTTCCCACAGCTTCTTCTCCGCTGAAAGGAGTGATCCTGTAGACAGCCCCGGAATGGGCAGGATATGACATGGGCCCTTCCTGTGCCATGGTGATATAACCGCCCCAGTCCTCTCTGTCCATAAGATCCAGATCTTCATCCACCACATAAGATTCGATGGTATATACCGGCGGCTGGTCAAATAATACGGTCCCGGCACGGGTCCCGGTCCAGTCAAAACTCAGCCGGTCTGAATAAGCCATATATATAAAGGACCCGTAATAAGTGCTCGGCTGCAAGACTTGATTGCCCAGACGGCTGGCATTATCCCCGGTATACTCGGTCCCGCCTACCCTGACGCTAAATCCATCCTCTGTCTGCTTTTCCTGAACTATGACCGAGTTTTTATTGACCGGAGGAACATAGATCACCCGTTCTCCGTTTCTTTCCATGATACTGTCAGCCGGCACTGTCAAAGCTTCCTGATATTGAGCTATTTCATAACCATTCTCACCAACAGTATACCGCAGCTGATTCCTAAGTTCCTTGTTTAAAGAATCCGGCATGTCGATATCTCTGAAAAGCAGGAAGGTATTCATCCGGTCTGCTTCCCGGCCTTCTGCATCGAAAAGCTGAATATCTACATGCATGGAACACCCGGTCACAGTATATAAGGATATGACACCTGTTGCCCTAGTCATCGATGCCTGGAACTGGTAACCTGTAACATAGTCAGAGATCGGTCCTGCCCACTGGTTCTGATTGACTATGTTGCTTAGTGTGATCTTCACATCATACAGATTCCCACGAAGATCATAAGCCCTTTCCTTCAATGTGATGGATGGAGATTCTCCGGGATATTCATTCACACTGTAACCTTCATACGGATCTCCCACATAAACAAGACGCAGGTTCGCCCCCTTTACCTGCCACTTAAAATGCGTCGAATCAACGGTTTCTGTTTCTTGATTTGCCTTAGATAAAGGTATGACGATTTCTGTGTCGGACAGATCAATATCCTGAAAAAACTCTTCGGAGGATGGACGGATCGTTACAGGAGTCCCTGTTTCCGAAAGGATGACCTCTTCTGTTTCGATGCCGGTCCTTCTTCTCCATTGTGCATATACAGCTATCCCCTGATCTGTAATCGTCTTCCTGTCCCGGTCTGGCAGCTTTCCCAGATCCTGAGTATCTCCATAAGTCAGAAAGGAGGATCCACGGGCTAACAGTTGAGTACGGTCATATTTCGACCGGTAAAAGCCATCATAAGCTATCCCGTCAGGTAAGGTGTTAAAACCTCCGAAAACATAGTTATCCCTGGTATACCAGGTATAATAAAGATCCTTCTCCCCATAGATTTCCGTGTCTCCCGGATTAACGACAGAGGAGTCTGAGCTGGCTTCGGAAAAAGGAAGCATATAGTCAGTAGCCATGCCTGGCGAATTCCGGAGAGGATAGACTGCATTGTAGATCAGACCGGTCAGATAGTAGCTTCCGTCCACTTCATTATATGAACTGATCTCCTTTAGATGGCCGCCAGGCTCATTGTAACCGCCTGCTGCCGGATCCGGGTCATATACATAGCCTCCATTAGGATAGATGACAGCATCGAAGACCCAGCGGAAATAAAGTGTGATATCAGTATCCTGAGTCAGGGGATCTCCTCCATTCAGCCGTCTCGCATCTGATGTATAAGATCCGTTCGTTCCTCCTGTTCCTTCAGTTACGCTAAGTCCGGATCCATTATTCTTTGTATTATATGTCATACCGTCTTCCAGATAGCATCCGGTTTTCGCCACCCTTAAGTCAGCAGCTTTCGGCAATGCCGCATAAACACCCTCAACATCCGGCACCTGAATGATCAGATTCTTCCAGGATGCTGTTATACTTTCCTTTATCTGCACCAGATTCTGACTGACCCGGTATCTGGGGTAACCTGTCCCGGTGGTTATGGTACCGCCATTCACATGTAGTTTGATTCGCAGCACATAAGGATCCGCCTCTGCTTCCGCTTCATCAGCCCTTTTTGGTATGATTTCTGTTTCTTCGCTTTCTTCTGCCAGTGCCTTCAAACGGTTTCCTGCGATCACCAGACTGATCATCAGGGGCAGGATCCATAGCATCAGCCTTAATTTTCTCTTCATCATCTGCTCCTGTCTCTGCCGGCAGCGCCTGCAGTTTTCTTATTTCCTTGTCAGCATCTCTGTCCATGCGTCTTTCCATGCTTCCACTCCGGTCCATTCGTCTCCATCTTTATCCAATGTCTGGACAGATTCTGCATAAACATAGATGTCATATCCATTTTTAGCCAGTTTCTGTCTGATATGTTCTGTTTCGAACTGCACACGGAAGTCTGTAGTGAGAGCCCCTGTGGATTCACCCGGACTTAATTTTTCTGTATAATACCAATATCCTGCCAGCAGATCTGATACCTCAGCTGAATGATCTGCCGCAAAGATCCAATGTTCCGGAGCATTTTCAGGAAGATCAGAAAAAGGATCATATACTTCTCCGCCATCCCATGACACAGCCGCCCTTTTGGCGATCTCATTATCCGAAAACTCCAGGAGCACCCTCACAAAGCAGTCAGAAGTCCCGGTATTCTCTATCTGGACCTCTTTATGAAAAAGTTCTGAAAGCCCCGGATCAGGCGGCATAAACTCCTCATCTATCGTGATTATATTGTCTCCTACCGCTATCTGATTTTCTTTGTTTTCCTGATCTGTAAGGTAAGCTGCCGTATCTCCCCAGGCAGTCGCTGTCATCAGGGATATAAAAAGAATCATCAGCCACAGATGTTTATGTCTCTTTAATAATGCTGTGATCATCTTCTTTCCTCCTCCCTTTCGACATGAGAACGCACAGAAATGTTCCTGATATTACTCCAAGAGATAAAAAGAGATAAAACCGGCTTGTATCCCCGGTGGAAGGGCGGACTGCAGGTTTTTCTCCCTGACCGGGTGTCAGTTTTGCTTCAAAGATCCACTTTGTGCTGCTTTGTTTCAGAGCCCAGGTATTATTTAGTTCTGCCGGAACCTGTACCGTATATGACAGTTCGGTTCCCATCCCGCTTTTGAATTCTCCCAGGAAAACCTCTGAAGCAGACTCAGATAAAAGACCTTTGAAGATGACTTTATCCTTATTTTTTATGATGAGTTTCAATTTTTCTGCCAGTTCATCTAAGCCTTCTGCTTCCTGGGAAAAATAAAGCTTCACCGGATATTTGTAGTTGTTTTTTATTTCTGCTATACCTGATGCCACATCTCCCGGCATCAGATCTGTCCAGTGTGAAAAGAAGTCATTTCCGGTCTTGACCAGTCCTTCAGCGCCTCCCTTAAAGACCACCGAAAAGCCTGATGATGCTGCTTCTTTCCCAGTGTAACTGGTGTGGACACATTCCTCGATCACTGTCCCGAACCAGGGGTCTTCTTCATTAAAGTGTGGTGTAAAATGATCTGTCTGCACAGCTTGTGAGGTAAAATGTATGGAAAAAGGTTTATTCTCGCACTCACTTCCCCAGGACGGCGGGATCCTGATTATTTTCAGAAATGTCACACTTTTACCTTCGGGTACTGGATGGGGCCAGTAATAATACCCGCCTTTTCTGATCCATCCCGGCTCCTCAGAAAGCAGACTGTTATCCAGGATCATGGTCCCCGTTTCGAAAGCAGCCTCTGCCCGTATCCTGACCCAGGCTTCCCTGGCCAGGTTCGTTACTTTCACTGTTTTTTCGATCCTCTCTCCCGGAACTACCTGTCTGGGGAGCCCTCCGTCTTCTGAAGTCTTTTCATATCCAGACCCTTCAACATCCAGCCGAATGTGGATATCACCTATACTCACACGATTCCTGACAATGGTTTTTTTATTCTCCTCCGCACTTGCACAGACCGGCCGCACCACAAGGATCAGGCATAGCAGATATCCGATGATCCATTTCATGTTTCGTTTCATACGCTCTCCTTATCCGGGAAAGATCTCCTTAAGTTATCAGCCGCCGGAGATCTTTCCCTTATGACCGGCTGATCCGAATCATAAAAATCTGGCTGACTTTTCCAGTCAATCCTGGATTTTATTAAAGATCATGCTGCCATCTTCATCGAATGTTCCGTTCTGGTTGATGTAGATATCAAAGACTTCATTCAATGCTGCCAGTTTTTCATCGTCTGCCATTTCATCGAAGCCCGTGAGATATTCTCCACTGCTTAAAATGATATTGTCTGCCTGGATAGCATAAGCCTCTACTTTGATCTTCTGAACGTCAGCATTGGGGATCTCATTTTCGATGATATTCTTCAGCTGGACTTTTTCGAACAAGGGCTCTGTCCGGTCATAGATCTGGCCGCCTTCGCCGTCTTCTTCAGCCGGTTTCAAAGCATGATTATAGCCAAAAACATAGACTCGCTGACCGGGGACCTGGTCTTTGGTATTATAGTTTGTCTTGGTGGTGCCGTCTTCCAGCACCTTTTCAAAATTCTCATGGACCGGAAGTTCTATCCAGTAATTTCCATCATCACTTTCCATGGCTTCTGAATAGTTTTCCGAAGTATTGAAGTTATTCACATGGGTGCCGACAGCATCTTCAGCTGACTTGAAGAAAAACAGTTCCTGCGGGAAATGAGCTGCTGTCTCATCCAAAGCTTCTTCTCTGTCGTAATATTCCAGCGGCAGACCATTTTCATCCAGACTTTTCACTAATCTGCCGTCATCACCGATCATAGTCACTTCTTCCACCGGAACGATGACGCGGATAAAAGCCAGCGAAGCATTGACGCCTTGATTCACCACCTGAGGATCTTTCGTGAGTTCTTCATTCGGTACCAAGTCTTCCGCTTCATCCGGGACACCATCATCATCCGCATCCTCTAAAGCCCATCCTGGTTCCTCTAAAGCAATACCTACATTTCCCACCGTAAAAGTATTGGTGTAACTTTCCGTATCGGTGAGATACGCTAATGTTCCTCCGGTCGCGACTCCCACAGCCATTAAACAGGCTGCCGCCCCTAAAAGCTTGTTTTTTGTTCCTGATTTCATGATTTCCCGGGAGCACTGCTGTAAAGCTCCCTCCTCCTTTCCGTTTATTATATTAACCAGTGCAGAGATAATTAATTATCATCTCTCTGTACTGTCAGCAGCCATAAACCTATATCTTCCTCATCTCTTCTTCGGCGATAAAAGAATGGCGCCGATATTTAAAAGCACCACTGCCATAACGCCGGCCATAAAAAAATATCGGCCTCTCCCATTCATGAGGCGTCCGAGTTTTGGAATGCAGAACATATACTTCCCCACGATCTGATCTGGCCGTACAGGAGATGGATCCGGCATTTCATTCGCATCTCCCTTTGTAAGAAGATATTCGTCCAGGACCTTATCCACCCGGTGAGTGACCACCAGGCTGTTTTCTGCATCCACATCAGATACCGGTATTTCAAAGGTGATAATATCTCCCAGTTTCACCTCTTTGTCCTTTGTATTCACAAAAGCCAGCGCCCCCGAAGGCATCACCGGTTCCATAGAAGAAGAAAGGACAATGTACGGCCTGATGCCAAAAAAGCCTGCCGCAAAATAAAGAATTCCCGCCAGAATAAAACATGACGTGACTATAGTCACCACTGCTGAAAAAACTTTTCCGAACATAGTGCACCTCCGAAAAAGACTCTCTGTTCTTTTTCTCAGAATAGAACCATTTAATATAAGGGAAATAAAAAAGAAATCGTAAATAATATAGATAAGAATCCTGAAGGATCGAAATGTAAGCCAGATTATAGAAGATGCTCCCGGATAAGACAAGAGGAAAACCCGAAAAAACTGAAGATTTTTCTTTTAGAAAACAAAAAAGCCGCACAGAAAGTGCAGGAAAAACCTGTTTTCTGCACTATCTGTACGGTTTATCACTGCCATTAAAGAAGGCAAGCCTGAAACAAAAAAAGAGAGGCCTAAGCCTCTCTTCCTCATTGTATGGGTTTAAGGGAATTATCTTCCTTTAGCCTTTTAAGCCGTCACAGCGTCCATCCGGTGCGTGTCCTTATAAGGCTTTATCAAAGTGGACCTTCAGGGACTCGAACCCGGGACCGACCGGTTATGAGCCGGTTGCTCTAACCAACTGAGC
>CACZSO010000183.1 GCA_902783795.1 uncultured Eubacteriales bacterium | reverse complement strand
TTCCTTGAGCGTGACAGTCTTGACCTGACCGGCAGTGCCTTTTTCAATACACAGGGTTACTATGTACTGACGAAAGAGGAAACCTGGCAGAGCGGTGCTGTGTGGATCGAAAATCCACAGAAAAAGAATGATTTTACCATTGACTTTGACTTTTACACAGGAAGCGGGAAATATGACGGTGCGGACGGGATCTGTCTGCTGTTCTATACTGACAAAGATACCGCGTCGAGTGAAGGTGGGGGAAAACGTCTCTTTCCGGTGAGCAGCGGGTATGGCGTGGAAATAGATACCTATTGTAATTCAGAACTGGGAGATACGAACATAAATCATGCGGCGATCGTAAAGGACAGCTCTTCTGTTCATCTTTGTACGGCAGATGCATCTGATTATACAGAGGATGGGAAATTCCACCATATGAAAGTAGAAGTCGAGAACGGCTCCTGCTTTGTGTACATCGATGGCAACAGGATTATGGGAAAGGCCGGTATCACGCCGACCGGATATTATGATATCGGCATTGTGGCTGCCACCGGAGATGTATATAATCTGCATGTAATAAAGGATATTTCCGTGACCTGGAGGGGCGATTCCACAGAGGGTACTGTCCCGGGTATTGCTCCGACGGCAGCGGCAACTCCGACACCGCTGGCGGCGGTAACGCCGACCCCGACAGCAGCGCCGGCTCCGACTGCGACACCGACACCGGTTTCTGCGTCTATGAACAGGGAAGATCTGTATACCTTCACGGATCGGCACGGGAACGAATATTCCGTTCCGAAGAGCAGCTTTGCTTCGTATGTGGTAGATTTCATCCCCGGAGATCCCTGGACGAAGGATGAAAGATGCATGAATCCGGAATATGCTCTGGGAATACCGGATCTGAGTGATGATGGGGCGACTGGATCCATTACACTGGGATACGACGGCGTGATCGTGCTCGGATTTGATGTGGGGATCTGCGACGGGCCCGGCCCGGATGTGTATGTTTTTGAGATCGGGGGCGGTGTGGAAGCCACCCAGGTAGAATTAAGCAATGATCTGGTTACCTGGTATGATGTGGGAACAGCAGAAGGAAGTACAGATTCCCTTGATATAGCCGGAAAGGTTCCGGAGGGGGAGAGCTTCCCGTACGTACGTCTGAGAGATGTGGGCCATCAGGTCAGTGACTGGCCCGGCGCGGACCTGGATGCGGTATGCGGGCTGAATACAAGAGAACTTCCGCCGACACCTGTACCAGTTACTCCCATACCCGAATCAAAGCCCACTGAGTCGCCAGCCATAGATGATGGTAACACCGGCAATACCTCTGTTGTTCCCGGGAAGGAAGCATGGGACAGGGGTTCTGTCGGGTTTAACAGACATGTTTACCGTGCCTTTGAAACAAAAATGACCTGGGAGGAAGCAGAAGCGTTCTGCGAGAGTCAGGGCGGTCATCTGGTGACGATCAATTCCGCCGAAGAGCAGGCTTTTCTGGAAAGATTTCTTGGCTTTGAGCGTAAAGACGGAACCAAAGGAAACGGGATAGTGGAAGACTATCCTTATGATACGAAATATATGATCGGTCTGCACCGCAATGTCAATGGCTTTACGGAATGGGTCACGGGCGAACCGCTGACCTACACAAACTGGGGCGAAGGAGAACCAGACGGTTCCCAGCCTGTCGGTATTATTTCTACGAGAGAGATAGGCGGAAACGGATGGCATATCGCGCCTTATCAGTGGGATAATGACAATGAAGACAGCTATGGTTTTATATGCGAATGGGAGAGGGACCAAAACCCGAATTACGATTCAGAGCCCACAAATCTGCTGGTAAAACAGTATTTTAGCAGCTATAACTTTGACGCGGAAAGAGACGGGTGGTACAGTGTTTTTGATTCGGAACTCTGGCGTAATTTCTCAGATGAACCTTTTTCTATAACAACCGGGGATTATGTATATATATACCTGAATCCGGATGCGAGGGATCTGCGGTTTAAAGGAAGGTTTTCCTATATGCCGGAAGACCCGGAAAAGGCAGTACTGCAGCTTCGGTTTTTCTTCACGTCAGATGACTGGAAGCAGTTTACCGATAAACGGATTGATGTTACCGTGGGAGAAGATGTCATCATGGATGAAATCCTGGAGATTCCGGAATTTCAAGGCAAGGTGAATTTAAGTCTTTACGCTAATGAAAAAGGGTTGGAAGCTCTATACTACAGAGATTTTTGTCTTGAATATACCGACATCACAGATGGCTCTTCCATTCCAGGCAATGATAACAGTACACCCCCGGGCAGCACGGGTTCAACGGACAAGGAGAAGAAAGGCACAAACACAGAGTCATCGTCGAATGGAAACAATACCTCCGTTAATATTCCCGGCGGCGCTGTGCTGTATAACGGGCATCATTACCAGCTGTATAAAGAATTAAAGACCTTTTTTGAGGCAGAGGCATTCTGCGAGAGCCTGGGCGGTCATCTGGCGGCGATCACGTCACCGGAAGAGCAGGCATTTATAGAAAGTTATCTGAAGACGCAGACAGAAGAGAACACAGCAATTATGATAGGCCTTCACCGGAGCATGAATGATCTGGGTACCTGGGTGACGCAAGAAGCTGTGAATTATACGAACTGGGGCGAAGGAGAGCCTGATAATTATCAGAATAATCAGTCCATAGTATGTATCTATACTTTTGACACATCTGGAAGTAATTATCACGTCAGTCCTTATCAGTGGGATGACACGGAAGACAGACTCCACTGGTTCCTATGTGAATGGGATAACGCAGCGGCAGCGCCGACAGCGACGCCGGTACCGACAGCAGCACCGGCTCCGACGGCTGTGCCAACGCCGCTCCCAACATCCGTAAATATGGAGGACCTGTATACCTTCACTGACCGGCACGGGAACGAATATTCCGTTCCGAAGAGCAGTTTTGCTTCGTACGTTGTGGATTTCATCCCAGGAGATCCCTGGACGAAAGATGAAAGATGTATGAATCCGGAGGATGCTCTGGGAATACCGGATCTGAGCGACGATGGGGCGATTGGATCTGTGACGCTTGGATACGACGGGGTGATCGTACTTGGCTTTGATGTGGGAATCTGCGACGGGCCCGGCCCGGATGTGTATGTTTTTGAAATTGGCGGCGGCGTGGAAGCCACCCAGGTAGAATTAAGCAATGACCTGGAGACCTGGTATGATGTTGGAACGGCGGAAGGAAGTACGGATTCTCTTGATATTTCCGGCAAGGTTCCGGTGGGAGAGGTCTTCCCGTATGTGCGTCTGAGGGACGTTGGGCACCAACTCAGTGACTGGCCCGGCGCGGATCTGGACGCGGTATGCGGATTGAATACAAAAGAACTTCCTCCTGCGCCGACGGCTGCACCGACTCAGGTTCCTGCTCGTCCGGTTTCCGGAGAAACATACTCTGCCAGTTACGTGAATTTTAACGGCCACACTTATTATTTCTTTGAAAATAACAGGACATGGGCTGAAGCAGTAGAATATGCAGAAAAAAAAGGGGGCCATCTGCTCACCATCAATTCACAGGAAGAACAGAACTTTATTGAAAATTATATAGCTTACTGTTATCATCATCCCTATTTCGATCCGGATACGAAATTTATGATCGGATTAAACCGAAGTGTCAATGACATGAGTACCTGGGTCACCGGTGAACCCCTTACCTACACAAACTGGGGCGAAGGTGAACCAAGCGGCGGACAGCAGCCGATAGGTATTGTTTCCACCGAAGAGATCAGCGGCAGTAATTTCCACATAGCGCCTTTCCAGTGGGATGACGATGTGGACGGGGCCTACCCGTTTATCATCGAATGGGACAATGGAGTTGATTCTTCCGGGGATCTGGCAGGAGTCAATCTTAGTGACAGCACTATAGAATACGTTCATAACTTTGATGGCCAGAAACCTGGTTGGGAACATACCTTTAGGAACGATAACGCACTTAAGGGCCTGACAACAGAAACAGGTTTTTCCGCACAGGTTCTCCTGGATACATTTTTTTCGGAAAACAAAGCCGGAACTCTCCTGAAAGTCAGCGGACATTTCAGCTTTAATCCGGAAAGTCCTTCTCCTTCCGCAAATGCTCACATGGATTTTGTAATCAGATTCAGTATGGGTTATGACATTGTTAAAGTGTACAGGTTTCCGATTCCCGAAGGCGAGGATGTCTATCTGGAAGAACTGGTGACTATTCCCGAAGGTTCCAATCGGTTTGAACTTTGGTTAGACTACTCGGGATATATTTTCAATTCTTCCAGAGATATAATTTATTACAAAGATGTGCGGGCAGAATACACAAACCTTAAGGGAGATACAAACACAGAAACATCGTCAAATGGAAGCGATACTTCCTCTTCCGGTAACCTTCTGATCAATCCGAACGCGGAAGACGGCCTGACCGGATGGGTCGATCCGGATGAGATATGGACGACAGAGCCCCAGTACACGGTATACGAGGGAGAAGGTTTTTTCTGGCCGGGTAAAGGAGGAATCGACCATACGATACTTTATCAGGATGTCCGCCTTGATAAATACCAGGCAGGACAGACAGCCGTACTCAGTTCATATATATGTACCTATCCTCAGAACCCGACAGATGGGGCAGCGCTGAATCTGGAATTCCGGAATGACAGCGGAGAGATCCTTGCTTCCTACAATACGAGTGAAGAAGGTACAGAATGGAAATACCACGAGATCACCGCTCTTATTCCGGAAGGAGCTTCCTATGCCAGGATCATCCTGGAAGCCACTCTCCGGTGCGGTTCGATCATTGATGCTAATTATGACGTATTGTCGTTTGAAATAAAAGGAGACGGTGTCTCATCTACCGGTAAAACGGACGCTGACGCTGAACTCTTTGCCAGCAGTTTCTATAATTTTGAAGGCCATACCTACTATTTCACTACAAATAAAAAGACATGGACAGAAGCACAGGAATTTGCCCGGAATTTCCAAAAACCCGGTGGTCATCTGGTCACCATCAACTCGCAGGAAGAGCAGAATTTTATTGAAGATGCACTTCGCTATCTGCAGAACATTCATTATGCTTTCGCACCGGAAAAGAAATTCATGATCGGATTAAACCGGAGTGTCAGCGATATGGAGACCTGGGTGACCGGCGAACCCATTGTCTACACGAACTGGGGGGACCAAGAACCAAGCGGCGGCCAGCCTGTCGGGATCATTTCTACGGATGAGATCAGCGGAAGCAATTACCATATAGCGCCTTTCCAGTGGGACGACGATAACGAGGGGGATTATCCATATATTATCGAATGGGACAACGGGATTGATGCGTTCCGGGATCTGACAGGGATCGATCTGATTGAAAACAGTTTGGAAAACTTCTATAACTTCGACGGTCAGAAACCCGGCTGGGCTCACACCTTCTGGGTGCCAACTTCACTGGATAACTGGGTATCGGCAGATGTATCGGTCGAAGATTCTACTTCCCTGGATACGTATTTTACGGAAGACAAGACCGGAACACTTTTGAAAGTGAGTGGTCATTATTCCTTTATTCCTGAAAGTCCCTCTCCTTCCGAATATGCCCATATGGATCTTAAGATCGGGTTTTATGACAGATCGGGGGAAGCCGTTGAGATATACCGATTCCCGATTCCCGAGAATGAAGATTCTTATCTGGAAAAACTGGTGGCGATCCCGGAAGGTGCACGCTATTTCAGAACCGGACTTGAGTACCAGGGATATATTCCCACGTATACCCGGGATGTTATTTACTATAAGGATATAAAAGCGGAATACACAGGCCTTCGGGGAACGACGCAGGACGGGACTCTGCAGGATGAAAGCGGCAGTTCCCTGAATATTCCCGCCGACGCTGTGAAATATAATGGACACTGGTATGCTTTTTATGATGATAACCGGGGCATGACCTGGTCTGATGCGAAGAAAGCATGTGAAAGCCAGGGCGGTCATCTGGCAACGATCACTTCTGAAGATGAACAGAAATTTATTGAAGAGACTTTTGCGTCTAATGCATGGGGATGGATCGGCGCTGTAAGAGAAGGTGAAACCTGGAAATGGATAACAGGAGAAGCGTTTGACTACACAAACTGGTGCCCGGGAGAACCCAATAATCTGTCGGACAATGAACGGTGCGGACATCTTTACAGCAATCTGCAGTGGAACGATCTTCCGGATGACGACAGTTCCTTCCACAGCGGCTACTATTGTGAGTGGGAAAATATTCCCGGAACAACAGAAGGTTCACAGGAAAATGGCGGTCTCCTGACCCGCGATGATCTGGAAGTGACCGGAGATGCTTTTCTTAACACGCAGGGTTATTATGTGCTGACAAAGGAAGAAAGCCTGCAGAACGGAACGGTATGGATCAAAAATCCGCAGAAGAAAAATAATTTCACCGCCGAATTTGACTTCTATACCGGAAGTGGCAAGACAGACGGTGCGGACGGGATCTCGTTCATGTTTTATGCGGACAGAAACCTCGATTTCAGTCAGGAAGGGAATTTTTCCTTTACCTGCGGCGGATATGGTGTGGAGATCGATACCTATTACAACTGGCTGTATAATGATCCCCGAAACAATCATGCCGCGGTCATAAAAGAGAGCGTATCCAACCATCTTTGTATTGCGGATGCTTCTGATTATTCAGAGGACGGTAAGTTCCACCATATGAAAGTGGAAGTTCAGAACGGCACATGTTTTGTCTATGTGGACGGCAAGAATATCATGGGAATTGGGGGTATAGATCCGACCGGGAACTATGATATCGGCATCACGGCTATGACCGGATCCTGGTCTAATCTGCAGGTCGTGAAGGATATCTCCGTTATCTGGTACGGAGATCCCGTCACAGGGACAACCTCTGTTGTCGGGCCCGGGACAACGACTCCCCCGCCCCAGGTTCAGACATTGACACCGGCTCAGACAGGAACATCGACACCGGTACCTACGGCGGCACCGGTCCTGCTCCCGACAGCGACGCCGGTACCTACAGCGGTACCGGTCCCGCTCCCGACAGCGACGCCGGTACCTACAGCGGTACCGGTCCCGCTCCCGACAGCGACGCCGATACCTACCGCGACACCGGTTCCGACGTCGGCTCCGGTGTCTGTAAACAGGGAAGATATGTACATTTTCACGGACCGGCACGGGAACGAATATACGGTTCCGAAAAGCAGCTTTGCTTCCTATGTGGTGGAATTTATACCAGGTGATCCGTGGACAAAAGATGAAAGATGCATGGATCCAAAGGATGCTCTGGGCCTGCCGGATCTGAGCGACGACGGTTCGCTGGGGTCCGTTACGCTGGGATATGATGGTGTGATCGTGCTGGGCTTCGATGTGGGAATCTGCGACGGACCTGGTCCGGATGTTTATGTTTTTGAGATCGGCGGCGGTGTGGAAGCCACCCAGGTAGAGGTGAGTAATGACCTGGTGACCTGGTATGATGTGGGAAGAGCAGAAGAAAGTACGGATTCCCTTGATATATCCGGTAAGGTTCCTGAAGGAGAGGTCTTCCCATACGTACGGCTGAAAGATGTGGGCCATCAGATCAGTGACTGGCCGGGAGCGGATCTGGATGCGGTATGCGGACTGAATATCAGAGAGCTTCCACCGGATATGATCCCGGTCCCGACATCCTTGCCGGATCCGGCGGCAGTACCTGGACAGACAGCGGAGAATAGCGGAAATATTACAGGACTGATCACAGACTGGGAAGGTACAGATGATGATATGTCCTCCGGACTGGATCCGGCTGATTTTTCCACTTTTGAAAATACGACCCTTGTAGATGTCCAGTGGGTAACCTATGATATTCTGCACGGGAACCTGCCGGAGGGGGTCGAGAGACTGACAGATTTTGGTGAAGTGACCGGTGGCTGGAAGGCTTATATTATCGCGGATCCTGATAATCTGCGGGATTCCATGGCGGAAATGCTTCTGAATGTGGATATCAGCCCTTCCGAGGACGGCGCGGCGCTTACTTTTGACTGGCGCTATACACATATCAGTGCGACGGATACCGGTTATGATGACAACAGTCCGGATTCCGTATTCACCGGAGCCTGGGATAACGGCGAGATAACCGCTTACGGTCCGGGAAGTGTCCATATGACTGCCTTTTATTATGATGAAGGATACGAATACGCAGTCGGAACCATCGGATGGCCGGACGGCGTTTCCGGTGCGGTATTCCTGGTAAGACCATAAGACAAGGGAGAAGGAGACAGGGGACGATTCTCTGTCTCCTTTGTTTTGAAGCAAATCGCCACAATGGACAACTTTTGCCGGGCGTCCGGGACGCCAAACTTAATGACGTTGTGGCGATTGGGTTGTTGCTATTCACAGCCCCGCCAGAACATTTGGTTCAAACTCCGGATAAGAACTTCTTGCGGAAAATATATGGTTCAGCTATAAATAATATAAGAAGCATAGTGGAATCAGGTGCTGCTGCATGGTTTCCGGTATCTGATTCAGAAGAGGATATACGTTTTTTGAGGTTATTTGTTATGAAATATGGGGAAAGTACTTTTGATATCATTTATCTGGTTTTTGCCATCGTACTGGGCATCTGCATTTTGAAAAGACGCCGGGACGAGATTGGAAAACGAATGGGCGCTGCGGTCCTGATCCTGGGGTGCGGCGATGCCTTTCACCTGATTCCACGGATTTTAAATTATTTTCTCAGCAGAGATTTTACCGCATGGCTTGGCATTGGCAAACTGGTGACGAGCATTACAATGACGGTGTTTTATGTTCTTTTATATCATTTGTGGTTCCGGATCTATGGTGAGAAGGAAGACCATAAACTGAGCATGCTTGTTTATGGGCTGGCGGCGCTGAGGATCGTCCTATGCCTGCTGCCTCAGAACCGCTGGCTTCAAAATGACAGTCCGATGCTGTGGGGGATCCTCCGGAATCTTCCGTTTGTTGCTCTGGGCTGTATCGATGTGTACCTGTTCTATCGGAAGCGAATGGAAAACCACAATTTCCGGAACGTCTGGATATTGATCACGTTGTCTTTCCTTTTTTATATTCCGGTAGCGGCCGCCGCCGGTGTTGTTCCCATGCTGGGAATGCTGATGCTTCCAAAAACTGTGTGTTATATGGTCCTGATCTGGATATTGTTCCGGGAATCGAAGGGTATGGTAAATCCATAAACAGCCGGTCGACCGGAATCTTTATGGTCAGGTAAAAACAGCTGAAAAGCATATGTTTATAGATGAGAAGGGAACCTTGTATGTATCCACCTGTTCATGAAAAACCGCCGGAGACATTCTCGTTTGACCGGCTCGAAATGCTGTGGAACCGTTACCCGCAGTATCATGAGATGAAAACTTTCTCAACGATGGCGGAACTGCTTCCGGAGCATGAATCCTGGCAGGAAGATTATGACGAACTGAAGGAAGAATATGAGGCAAATGACTATGACCGGTTTCTGGTCCAGCTTTCCTGGTCGGACCTTCCTTACCGGTATGCCACAAAAGGCCTGATCCAGCAGGCAGGCCCGCTGGTGGTAAACCCATATGTCAAGGCATTCATGGAACAGTTTGCCGGTCTGGATACTGCACATAAAGCCTGTTTTCTCTTTCCCGAAAGCTTTGTCACCCCGTTTTTTGTAATCACGGAGGTCTGTAAAAAGGCGGAATCATTTCATCCGCTCCGGAATCTCTTTCCGGATGAGGAGAAGATCCATTATCTAGCCGTTTTTGACAAGAAGGATATGGATACGGTTCTCCTGATGTACCATCTTCTCTATACCAATGCTTCGGAGGAAGTATTTGGCGGCTATTCGTTATACGACTACTCCATTCCATGGTATCAGACTCATCTGTGGGAAGAGGGCAGCGTGCTCCGGTCTCCTTACCTGCCGGACCGGATCGCAAAGTATCAGGGAAATCTGCCCTGGCACTTCAACCCGGCAAAGACAGTCTATGTCCGGAGAAATATCGAACACATCCTGACGTGTGGATATTTTTCCTCGGAACTTGATTTTTTCAGGAACCTGACAGAGATCGTTATGCCCTTCTTCCAGTGGTGGTATCAGGATCTGGTTCTCTATGAAGAGAAAGACGGCATAAAGACGAACTGGCGGCTGGAACGGACAAAGATCCGGACGAAGCTTACGGCGGAGGGAATTATCAAACCGAAATGGAAGCATGAACTGTCGCTTTTTTATGCCATCAGGGAAAAATACCCGGATACCCTGTACCAGTACCGCCCGGAGTGGCTGGGGCGGCAGAGTCTGGACCTCTACATTCCATCTCTGCGGACAGCCATCGAATACCAGGGGATCCAGCATTATTATCCCGTCGAATTCTTCGGCGGAGAAGAAGCACTCTCGCAGCGTCAGGAGCTGGATCTGCAGAAAAAGAAACTCTGTGAAGAGAATGATGTACGCCTGATCGACTGGGGATATGATATAGAACCCACCACCGTCAACGTAGAAAAAATCCTCAAGGAGACAGGGGACGGTTCTCTGTCTCCTTTTTCAGAATATTCTGAAAAATGAGGCAGAGAACCGTCCCAATGTCATTAAGCTTATCGTTTACAAGCGAACAGCCTGGCAGAAGTTGTCCATAGTGCCGTCAGACCCT